>SLSH01000388.1 GCA_007130555.1 Bacteroidales bacterium | reverse complement strand
TTTTAATATGGCGGGTAAAACATATTACAGATAGAAATTTCATGCTTATTTTATCTGTAGTTGTTGGTATTGCTGTAGGTATTGCTGCGGTAGTTATTAAAAATTCTGTTTATTTTACACAAAAAGTTTTAGTTAATATAGTCAATATTAATTACTTATTTTTTATTTATCCTGCCATAGGAATTCTTTTGGTTGTAATTTTTACACGTTATATATTACGCAGGAAACTCGGACACGGTATTCCAATGGTACTACATTCGATATCTAAAAAGAACGGAAAAATTGAACGTCATAATACATTTTCCCGTATAATCGGCAGTTCTTTAACAGTAGGATTTGGAGGCTCTGTTGGTCTTGAGGGTCCTATTGTTGCAACCGGAGCAGCTATCGGCAGTAATATAGGTCAAAGTTTACAATTAAACTATAAACAAATAATTTTACTTATAGGTTGTGCTTGTACAGGAGCAATTGCAGCAATTTTTAATGCTCCTATAGCCGCTATAATATTTACTCTTGAAGTAATAATGCTTAATTTAACAATGTCTGCGATATTGCCTTTATTACTGGCTTCAATTTCAGCTTCGCTTACTTCATATCTTTTTTTAGGGCAGAATGTTATATATTTTGTTGAAAAAACAGAGCCTTTTTTATTAAAAAATTTGCCTTTTTATATTGTTCTGGGAATTCTTACAGGACTATTATCCGTTTATTTTTCTAAAATATATCTTGGTCTTAACAATTTTTTTGAAAATATAAAGAGCTGGTGGAAACAATTTTTTCTTGGAGTTTTGATTTTAGGGATTTTAATTTTTATTTTTCCCAGTTTATATGGCGAAGGCTATGAAATTATAAATTTATGTCTGCACGGAGATTCTTCATTTTTATTTGAGAATACATTTTATCGTACGACTGAAAATTTTTTCATAATCTCAGGACTGTTTTTATTGATTATTTTATTTAAAGCATTTGCAACAGGAGCAACTTTTGGAGCGGGAGGTGTCGGAGGAATCTTTGCACCGGCTTTGTTTTTAGGTGCAAATTTCGGACTGTTTTTTTCCAAAGTTTTTTCTTATTATGGATTTAATTTGCCCACATCAAATTTTGCATTAGTTGCAATGGCTGGGGCAATTGCAGGAATAATGCAGGCTCCTTTAACTGCAATTTTTATGATAGCCGAAATAACATCAGGGTACGAATTGTTTATTCCTCTTATGATAGTTTCCTCTTTATCATATTTTACCACAAAAATATTTATGCCTAATTCGGTTTATACAATACTACTTGCAAAAAGAGGAGAATTACTTACTCATCATGCGGATAAAAAATTACTTACATTATTAAAAATTGATAATCTTATAGAAACGAATTTTATTAAAGTTAAACAAAACAATACTCTCGGAGAAATGGTAAATGCAATATCACGTTCCAGCAGAAATATTTTTCCGGTTGTTGATGATGATAATATTCTCAAAGGAATAGTTGTTTTAGACCATATCAAACATATAATGTTCAAAAAAGATCTTTATGATAAAACTTTGGTACGGGATTTAATGTTTGTACCTTTATCCTCATCAATTATAGATATACATAAAATGACATTAGAAGAGGTTGCAGAGATATTTGAAGAATCCGGAAATTATAATTTACCCGTAGTTGAAGACGGAAAATATCTCGGATTTATTTCAAGAGCCCGATTATTCTCTAATTACAGAGAGTTGTTAAAGAAATTATCAGATGAATAACGCATGACAAGTGTAATAAAAACAAATATTTTAAGATTTCTAATCTGGCGACCTAAAAACATAAGCGACAGAAATTTTATGATGATATTAAGTCTCTTGGTAGGCTTAACAGCAGGTTTTCTTGCTTTATTTCTTAAAACCGGCGTTTTTTATCTACATGGTTTGTTTTTAGATACTTTATATATAAAATACAGCAGATTATTTTTATTAGTTCTTCCTATAATAGGAATTTCTTTAACGGTTTTATTCAGACTTTATATTATTAAAGATTTTGGAAGACATAATATTACTGCAATATTACACTCAATTTCAAAATTACACAGCCGTATAAAATCTCATAAAATATTTTCATCAATTACGGGAGCAATACTTACGGCAGGTTTTGGAGGTTCGGTAGGATTAGAGTCGCCGATTATAAGTTCGGGAAGTTCTTTCGGTTCTAATCTCGGCAGAGTTCTCAGGATGAATAATAAAGATGTTACACTTCTTCTTGCATGCGGGTCGGCAGCAGGAATTAGTGCAATTTTTAATACTCCCGTTGCAGGAATTGTATTTGCAATTGAAGTTTTAATGATTGATTTAACCAGACATTCTTTAGTTCCTCTTTTACTATCATCCGTATCGGGAACTATTGTAACTTTTTTGTTTTACAAAGAAGGAATAATGTTTGATATACAATATGTTGAAGATTTTAATAA
Source organism: Bacteroidales bacterium (assembly GCA_007130555.1). Lineage (GTDB taxonomy): Bacteria > Bacteroidota > Bacteroidia > Bacteroidales > ML635J-15 > SLSH01. Next base: position 685 of record SLSH01000388.1, on the reverse strand, counting down.
AAATATTATTCCGTATTATTTGTTTTTTTCAGTATTTGTCGCTTTTATCTCCTTATATTTTACTAAAGTATTTTTGTTTTTCGAAGACTGGTTTGCAAAAATTAAGAGCATTTTTATCAGATTTGTTTATGGAGCTACATTTCTCGGGATTTTATTGTTTTTATTCCCCGGTTTATACGGCGAAGGTTACAGAGGAATCAATAATTTAATCAATAATAATCACGAATCCCTGTTTTATGGTTCGCCTTTTGAATCTTTTATGAATGAAAATATTCTGATATATCTCGGCTTTTTTCTGATACTTGCTTTGTTAAAAGTATTGGCAACAAGCATTACTTTAGGGGCAGGAGGTATCGGAGGGATTTTTGCACCGTCTGTTTTTACGGGTGGAATACTGGGATTTGTTTTTGCCATGAGTATTAACCTAATTGCAGGAGAAAATTTCATATCAGTAGGGAATTTTATATTAGTAGGCATGGCAGGATGCCTTACGGGAGTTTTACACGCTCCTCTTACCGGAATATTCCTGATATCCGAAATAACCCAAAGTTATGAATTAATTGTCCCGCTTATGATAGTATCAACTATTACATATATTATCGTAAAAGCAATTGAGCCTAATTCAATATTTACAAAACAACTGGCTTTGAGGGGCGAATTAATAACTCATAATAAAGATAAAGCC
>SLSH01000001.1 GCA_007130555.1 Bacteroidales bacterium | reverse complement strand
TCATATATTATATTTCTATTAAACTTTAATGCAAGTTTTTCAAAATAAGAATGTTTAAATGGATATACAGGAATAATTGCTCTTTGTACCCACACAACCGAATAATTATTTAATTTAATTATTGTGGCAAATCTGCGGAATAAAATCTTGCAATAAGTCTTATAAACCTGTAATAGAGGCGTTTCAAATAAAGTTTTTTCCAGTTCTTTTTTTGTCCATGCTTCAAAAACTTGACAATCTATATTATCTGCCTGAAAAAAAAATTTAAAAGCTGTTGTTCTGTTACCCCCTGCCCAATTTACGGGATAATATGGAAGAATTGCAACTGATGTTTTATTACTTCTCCTGTTATATTTGCTTTTAAAAACAGATATTATTATCAGACATAACATACTAATCCATGCTATAACAGAGAATGAGTAATAATATAGTCTCTTTCTAAACATAAAAAAAGAAACAAAACATTGTGATTAAATAATTGGTAATAAATTTTTAATAATTTTGCAGGCTGATTAAATATTTTTTTAACATCTTAATTTATGAGCCAGTCCCATAAAGAAAGTGGAATTTCCGGTGCAAAGTGGAACGGATTATTTAATTTCACTAAATATTTAATAACTTTTGCACTTTCAATAATACTTGCCAGACTTCTTGAGCCTGCAGATTTTGGACTAATAGGAATGATTTCAATTTTAACAGGAATTGCTGCAATTTTTATAGACTCGGGTTTTTCTATATCAATAATTCAGATGAAAAACTTAAATACTGAAGATTTCTCCAGTATCTTTTTCTTTAATATAATTGTCAGTTTTAGTTTCTATATAATAATTTTTTTCCTTGCTCCATTTATCGCAGACTTCTACGATGAACCTCAATTAACCTCTTTAACCAGAATAATAACTCTGGTTTTTGTTATAAACTCTTTTGGCAATGTTCAAAGTGCATTACTATTCAGAAACTTGAATTTTAAAAAACGAGCTGTCATAAATCTCTCGGGAATTGGAATTTCAGCAATCATTGCATCAATAATGGCTTTTAAAGGTTTCGGTATATATAGCATAGTTGGTCAAGTAATTTCTCAAGCATTTGTAACAAATTCTCTCTACTGGTTAAGATCAAAATGGAGACCAAAAAATTGGATTAAAAAAAACTCTTTTACAAAAACATGGAACTTCAGTTCAAAGTTATTATTAACAGATATTATTGGAACTACAGTAGACAACATAGACAACATATTAATCGGGAAGGTATTTTCAGCATCTCAATTAGGTTATTATGTTAGAGCACGAAGTTCAAAGATGATATTTGAAGATATTTTTTCTATGATGCTAAGTGCTACTGCTTTATCGGTTTTATCAAAAGTCAGTGATAATATTAGTGAATTCCGAAGACTTCATTTACATTTTTTTAAACTGGGAATATATGCATTTTTTCCTGTTGTTTTTGGAACAATCGCTACTGCAGAAGCGTTTACAGTTTCCCTGTTTTCTGATAAATGGTTGCCCGCCGTACCTCTGCTGCAAATTTTAGCACTAACAAGTATAACCAGATTTATTAGTAGTTTATTCTATCAAACTATGTTGTCTGCAGGAAACAGTTCCTTATATTTTAAACTGAAAACAACGGAAAAAATTTTAAGATTTTTGTCTGTCCCTTTCGGATTATATGTCGGATTATATGCATTTGTATGGGCAAATGTTATTATTGGATTTGGTTTCCTTGTCGTAAGTTTCATTTATATCGGCAAAGTCTCAAAAGTCAGTTGCCGGGAATACCTCTCATTATTGTTTAAACCGTTGATTTTATCAGTTCTTACAGGACTTATTACATATAGTCTTGTTTTTCTCCCTGTCGAAAATAGTTTTGTTATGCTGTTTTCTCAGGTAACTGTTGGTATAGCTACATATATTTTATTGTCTCTAATATTTAAAGTCAAAGAATATTACTATATAAAAGATGTCGTTTTTGAACAATTATCACAATATAAAAAACGGTTTTTTAAACATAAAAAAGATTGATTTTATTTTATGCCCAATTTATTTTTAAAATACAATTTTAATAAATATAAACCATTTTTAAATTTATGTTTCATGTATCTTGTTTGAGAATCAAAAATTTCTGCATATTCTTTAAAAAATGTGTCCCCGGTAATTTTATACAAAACCAAAAATTGTGTAATATGTGTAAAGTGATAAAAATTATTTGCAGGAGAAAGCTTAAAAGCAGAATATTTTGTAAAAAATCCTAGATTAAAATGATTAATATTTTTTTTTATCGCATTTACACCATCATAAAAACAGTCTTTATAATATGTGTTTTTTGTTACCCTGTAAAGATCCCAAATCCCCAAAAGCGTATAGATATGTCCATTCAGCACACCGGGAAGCTCAAGGTATTCCTCGTACCATCCTTTAAAATCACCATTTATGACTTTTAGTCCTCCGTTCTCAACGGACGTGTCTAAAAACCTGAATGCTCCGGTAGCTAAATCAAGATATTTTTCGTCCTTATATAACTGGTAAGCTCTCAGTAATGCTGAAATTACAAAGCCTTGTGCAACTGCAGAATAAAAAACTTTATTTGGATATTTATAATACCAAACGGCTTTATTATCTTCTAATAATACCACATTATTACAAAGCCAGTCTATTTGATTTCTAAAATGAGTTGAATATAAATCAATTTCATTATCAGATACTAAATTGTCGTAACAAATTACACCGTAAGTAGCTATTGCACATATATTATGCTCACAAAAAACTTTTTCGTTATTACTAATAGTAGTAATTCTAAAACAATTATGTTCATCAAAATCATAATCCCATTTTAAAAGACCTTTTGAGTTTGCATACGATTCTTTTAAACTAGAATTATGATAATCTATTTCCTTTTCATGAAGTTTAAGCCCTTTATCGTTTTTATATCTTGGCATAAGATTGTATTTATAGAATCTTAATAAAAAATACAAAACGCATAAAATAATCGGTAATAATATTGCGATAAAAACTATCATATATCTAATAGTTTATTTTTAAATCATTTCTTCCAAAACACATAAAATATTCTATATGCGAGACAAAAAAACAACTTTTTATTCTGCCCGCAGGATGCTTCTCAAAAACCTCAACCTT
>SLSH01000209.1 GCA_007130555.1 Bacteroidales bacterium | reverse complement strand
CAATTTAATTAATTATATCACATCTTATAATCAGTTCGGTAACATTTGGTTGTGTATTTGAATAAACATGTATTGTTTCCATTTGCTTTCCGCTTCTTCCTCTGCTGTCAAAAATTATTTCAATTTTTCCTGTTTCGCCGGGCAGAATTGCTTCTCTTGTCCACTTTGGTACAGTACATCCGCAAGAAGCTCCGACATCCGAAATTATTAAATTTCCACCTCCTGTATTAGTAAAATTAAACGCATAAGAAACTTTTTCTCCCTGTATTAAAGTTCCAAAATTATATTCGGTTCTTTCAAAATCAATTGCAGATGCTTTTTTTGCGTCTTTTGATTTTGATGCAGAAGCAGGATTGTGAATATTATACTCTCCGCCTGTTGTAGGTTGCTCTCTTTCCTTACAAGAAACAACACAAAAAAATATTAACATTGATAAGAATACACAAGTGTACTTCATAAAATAATTGATTTAAACAATTAAAATTAAACGCAAATATATAATTTTTATTTTTGTTATCAGCATTCTCATTTTTTTATATAAATACTACTATCTTAATACTGCTCCAAACTCTCTTGTATAAGCATTGATTATTTTATTCATTATTTTATCAATTTGCCTGTCTGTCATTGTTTTTTTGTTATCTTCAAGTGTAAAACTCAATGCATATGATATTTTGCCGTTTTCTATTCCTTTACCCGAATAAACATCAAATAAACGGATGCTTTTCAGATAATCCGGTTCAGTTTTAATGGCACACTGTCTTAATTGTTCGTAAGTGATATTTTTATCAATCAATACTGACAAATCTCGATTAACCTGCGGATATTTTGATATGGGTGTAAATATCAGTTTTTTATCCTTAATTGTATTTAATAACAAATCCCAGTTAAACTCGGCAAAATAAACATTTTGCTCTATTCCGGTTTTATGTAATAATTGCCGGTTGACTTCTCCGATTCTCAGAATTTCTTTTCCGGATAAAAAATATTCGGAGCAATATTTAAAGTTTATGTTTTTACTGTTCTTAATTTCCAAAGTATCCGGTTCTATGCCGAAAATTTTAAATATATTTTCACAATATCCTTTAATTATGAAGAAATCGGAATTTTCTTCATTTTGATTCCAGCTTAATTGTCTTTGTTTACCTGTAATCCAGATACCGAGATTTAATTTTTCGGTAAAATCTGAGATTTTTGGTTTGTCTCTTCCGGTATTTTGGAAATAAGTTCTTCCGAATTCGAAAAATTTTAAATCGGATTTTTTTCTGTTAATATTATATGCAATGCTTTCTAACCCTCCATATATCAGAGAATTCCGCATAATGCTCAAATCTTTACTAAGCGGATTGTGTAATTTAACAGCATTTAATGTTTCTTCATCAGATAAATATGAGTCTTTAATTAAAGAATTACACATAATTTCTTTAAATCCCATACCCGATAAATGATTTGATATTTTATTGACAAGAATTTCGTTGTCGGGATACGGCTTTTTATTAATATTCATAATTATTTTTTCGGGAATATCAATATTGTTATATCCGTAAATTCTCAGGATTTCCTCATTAATATCTTCTTGCCGGATTACATCAACGCGATATTTAGGGATTAAAAGTTCCAAATTATCATTATTTTTTTTAATAACTTCTATTTCAAGTGCTTTAAGAATTCTGTTAATAATTTCTTTATCTATTTTTTTTCCGATTGCACTGAAACATTTCTCATAGCTGAATTTAAGTTTATTTTTTTCTATCTTACGGGGATAAATATCTTTTATTTCCGTACCGATTTCTCCTCCTGCAATATCACGGATTAATAAAGCTGCCTGTTTAATTGCAACAGGAGCCATATCAATGTCTGCACCTCTTTCGAATCGGAATGATGAGTCTGTACTTACTCCGTGATGTTTTGCAGTTTTACGAACCCATTCAGGATTAAAATATGCGCTTTCAAGAAATACATGTCTGGTGTTTTCGGTGATTCCGGATTTAGTTCCTCCTATTACTCCGGCGATACACATTCCTCCTTCGGTATTGCATATCATAAGGTCTTGATTTGTAAGAGTTCTTTCGATATCGTCCAGGCTTGCAAACTTTGTTCCTTCCGGTAATGTCTTTACAATGACTTTATTTCCGCTAATCATATCTTTATCAAATGCATGCAGAGGATGTCCTGTTTCGTGAAGTACAAAGTTTGAAATATCCACAATATTATTTATGGGATTTATTCCTATTGCCTTAAGTCTGTTTTGTAACCATTGCGGAGAATCCTCAACTTTAACATTATTTACACTAAGTCCCATATATCGTTGACAAGCTTCGGTATTTTGAATTTCTATGCTGATATTGCAATTACCGTTTGAGGTTTTAAAACTGCTGATATTAGGTTTTGTATAAGAAAAATCTTTGTGCTGATTGATGTAAGCTGCAATATCTCTCGCCACACCAATATGCGAAGCAGCATCTATGCGATTAGGAGTAAGGTCAATTTCAAAAACAATATCGGTTTCTATGTTAAAATATTCAGAGGCAGGGGTTCCCGGAACGGCATCATCGTTTAACACAATAATCCCTTCATGAGAAGTTCCGATACCGATTTCGTCTTCGGCACAAATCATCCCTTCGGATACTTCTCCTCTGATTTTTACTTTTTTAATTTCAAATTCGCCTTTATCGGCATATAATGTAGTACCTACGGTAGCCACAACAACTTTTTGCCCTTGTTTTACATTCGGAGCTCCGCAAACAATGCTCAGCAAACCGGGATTTCCAATATTTACTTTGGTTAATGATAATTTATCCGCATCAGGATGCTTTGTGCATTCTTCAACTTTACCGATGACAACTCCTTTTAGTCCGCCTTTTACTGATGAAAAATCTTCAATACTGCTGACTTCAAGTCCGAGATTTGTCAGTATCTCGGATAATTCATCAGGTTTATAATCAATTTTAATATATTGCGTAAGCCAATTGTAAGATATTTTCATTCGTAATTAAGTTTCTGTTATTAAAAAAAACAAAATTAGTAAAAATGAATTGATTTTATGATTATTAAAAACTAAAAAAAGATTATAATTTTTTGCAATATATAAAATACTTTGTTAATTTCGTGTTTTAATATTTATTTAAAATATATAAT
>SLSH01000179.1 GCA_007130555.1 Bacteroidales bacterium | reverse complement strand
TTCCTCCCGATAATAATGCTTCTGAAAGAGCTATTAGAAATATTAAAGTGAAACAAAAAATATCAGGTCAATTTAAATCTGCAATAGGTGCTTTTAACTTCGCAGTATTAAGATCTATTACGGATACCGCTATAAAAAATAATCAAAATGTACTTAATTGTTTAAAAATTATTTCTAACTTGCACTCTGATTAGTTACAAATTTTTATGTTTTCGTAAATTAAATATCTTCAATAATAATCTCCACTCTGCGATTTTTTGCGCGTCCTTTCTCGGTTTCATTATCGGCAATAGGTTCTCTGCTTCCAAGCCCTATGTACTTCATTCTGTTTTTATTTATACTTTGTTCGTAAAGATAATTATAAACTGCATTAGCACGATTGTTGGATAATCTTCTGTTATAGGTATTTGTTCCTACATCGTCGGTATGTCCGCGGATTTCAATTTTTAAATTTTCTTTTTTCGATAATATTTCAACTAATTTGTTTAACTCTACATAAGATGCGGTTAAAAGTTCATCCGAATCAAACTCAAAGAAAATCCGGTTAAGAGTAAACGAATCCCCGATATTTATATCCCTGAAAGCCTCATCCGTTATTGTTGATTTTAAGTGTCCGTAGGGGTTATAAAAATCAGAATCTGAAAAAGAGTGAGGGTCAGTTTTTTTTGCTAAAAGTTTTGTCAATAAGCTGTCTAAATAAGCATCCTGCAATTCGTCAAAAAATTTGCCGTCTTCATCAAAAAAAGAGTCAACTCCTAATAATGCCAGCAAACTCTCCCTCTGTTCGTTTGAAAGTGAGTAGAAATTGGAGATATCTTCAAAAAATGAATTTATGTCAAATCCGAAATTTGTTAATAAGCTGTCTAATTCGGAACTTAAAAAATACTCTAAAAATGTAGAGTCTTCAAACAATGAGTTAAAAATATTTTTGTATAGAGCCGATAAGCTGTCACGTTCAGCGTCAGAGATATAGTCAAAATCATCCTTAAAAAATGAATCCTGATGTTGATTTTTATCTGCAATGTATTGTTGTGTATAATTCAGGCTGTTATATCCTGTTTCGGGGTCATAATTATCTGCAAGCATATCCGTTCCAAAAGAATTAATCTCATTACAGGCACATTCAAAATGGTTTTCAATTTCGAAAAGTCTTACATCGTCTATATAATAATATGCATAAATAAAACTTGAGTCAACAAATTCATCCGTATTTTTCACAAAACGGGTTTGTTCATTATCAAAAAAATTACCGATAGTTAAATATCGTTCATTACCTCTTGCTCTATATACTCCGCATAGTTCCTGCCATCCGGTTTTATTTTGCATAATATGCCCCGGTCTGTTAATAATTTGTGGGACTTGCAGTATTTTACCCGCATCTCTTGTATTAATGCTTTGCCTGGTAAGTGCTATCCCAAGTGCGTCAATAGTATATACGGATTTTGATGCATTCGCATAATATAAACTAACGCAATATTTTTTATTTTTAACCAAAGGTTTTATAAGTTCCGCCTGAATATATTCTCTTGAAATTCCAAATACATTTTTGTGAGTAGAATCAAAAGCTTCTCTTAGAATTAGTCCTACGTAAGCTCTTCCTGCAAAAGGATACATACTTCCCGCAAAATTATCGGGTATTCCTGCAATGGAGTCGCTACAAACATGGAAATAGTCGGGAGTACCTTTAGTTGGATTATTCCAGTGCGGAAGTAATTTTTTAACAGGCTCAATCGTAAAATATTGAGGACAAGTCCATGCCTGTTCGAAATTATGATTTGGCACGAGATTTTGCCCTTGCAAAAAATTACAAATAATACAAAAAATAATAATATTTAATAATCTTGTCAGCATTATTAATTATAATAACGCAAGATAATAAGTTTTAACATATAAAATATGAGAAACCGAATATAAAAAATTATTTAGCACATGACAAAACCTTACCACAAATTATATAATTAGCTGTAATTTAACTCATTACACATTTGTCATGTAATAACCGGCAGATTTCTCATCTCGCCATAAATGGCGTAGATTCGAAAAGACCGGACCGAAATGGTTATAGTCGGCGACGAAGAACCATGCTCTAAATACAGGTTTTCCCGACGTCGCCGACTATACACACCACCAACCGAGTCATTTAGACGACCACGACTGTTAAGGCGTGGGAGGAGAAATCTGTTAATTCTTACAAAAATGCCGGAAAACGAAAATTTTGTCATGTACTAACAAAAAATTATTTAAGCTATGTTTTATTATACCTTTATTTTATCTGTATATTCGGGATATTATTTTATTGGTCTTCGAGTAAAACAAATTTAACATTCATGCCATATACTCCGGGCTGTGCAAAGATATTAGGATTTGTGTGATAATCTATTAATTCTTCGCTTTCTCCCGTATTTAATCCTGCAGCAGGGAATGTTGCCGGCAGTCCCGGTAATATTCTGTAATCAATAGTAAAATAATAGTCGGTAAATCCACCTACATCGGGTTCTGCAACTAACCAACTTCCTCCGGGGGCTCCCTGGGCTGCGTCTGTCCCGCTATGACCTTGTATATATTTTTCATCAGAAGTCGGAGGAGTATATGGAGTTTCAGAATAGAAAATACTATTTTGTCCGTGTATTAAACTTCCGGGGGGATTAAACGGCTCACTGTAATCAGGCCAGGAACCTGTCGAGGCACCTACTGCATATCTGTTTTCGTCATATTGTCTTAATTCTAATATACTTAAAGGGATGTCGCTTGTTGCATTGGCACCACCGCCACCTCCATATTGCAGTAATTGGTCCCAGGTTACTCCGTTCTGAGAAGTACCGACTGCGTACAAATCCCAGGTAACCGAAGCGGAAACCCTTAGTATTGTTGCGGCATATTTAGTTATACCTCCATAATAAGATTGAATATCATCAAAAACAAATTCAATTTTTGGAGATGTCGGCATCTGTAACTGTAAAACAGGCTGCATTGCCATAATTACTTCTGAAACATTCTGCTCATCAAGAACTTGTGCAAATGTCGGGATGGCAGAGAAACTGAGAAACATTCCTAATACAATACTAAACAATATTTTTTTCATAAATTAAAAATTTAAAATTTATTAAATACATCAAATTTATTTTTGTAAAAATAATAATATTTTTTTAATTATT
>SLSH01000199.1 GCA_007130555.1 Bacteroidales bacterium | reverse complement strand
TGTAGAACCAGTTAGAATTGAGCAAGAATTGAAGATGAACGACTAGTCGGATTCGCTGTCGTCATCAGAAATACTATCATCATCAGAAACACTGTCATCATCATTAGAATCAGTATCATCTTCTTCTTCTGATTGCATAATGTATTTATCTTTTTTAATAAATTCTCTCATAAGTTTTAATACTTCGGGAGAAATAGTTTCTTCAATCAATAAATATTCGCTTATATTTCCTGTTTCGGCGGTTTGTAAAAGATGGTTTAAATCTTCTAAAACATGGAGCTCATAATATTGTCTTCTTTTTTCGGACAGAATATCCTGAATTGCTTTTGAATTAATTTCTGCATTTACCTGTAAGTCTTTACCTCCGTAAATTGCCAATACGGGACATCTGAGTCTGTCAAGATATTCTTCGGGATTAACCTGCAAATAATATTTCATCCATTTAGATGATATTTGCATAATGGTTTGGTTAATATATTTTTCTGCTATACCCATTTCTTCGAGTTCTTCTTCACTGAGTTTTTCCGAGAATTTTTCCTGATATTTTTCCTGAAGTTCAATTATTCCTTCTCTCATTTCTGTCATGTTATTTGATTCCAATGCAAGAGCAAACAAAGCTTTTTGATACATCATGCTTTTATTAATATATTCTTCTCTTTTCCCCTGAGAAATCAAAATATCTTTCATTTGTTGTTGCAATAATTCTGCTCCATTAACTCCCTGTCCTGCCAAAGAAATAATAAAAGCGATATCTCTTCTGTTTCTTGCGGCGACTTTCATAGCTATTAGTCCTCCCTCGCTGTGTCCGATTAAGCCGATTTTTCTTGTATCAATATTTTTATGAATTTTAAAATATCTGATAATGCTTAAAACATCATTGGCAAAATCTTCTGATGTAGCATCATTATAATTTCCGCTTGATTTCCCTACGCCTCGTTTATCATATCTGAAGACTGCAATTCCTTTTTTTGTAAGATAATCTGCAATAACAAGAAACGGTTTATGACCTGCAATAGTTTGATTTCTGTCCTGTGGTCCCGAGCCGTGAATAAGGATTACTAGAGGAAATTTATCAAGTTTATTCGGCAAAGTCAAAGTGCCATTAATTCCGACATTTGTTCTGTTATCTCTAATTAAGTGTTCCTGTATAACATAATCAAAAGGCTCTTTCGGTTCCTGCGGTCTGTTAAATTGTACGGCATCTTCATCCGAAACAAATTCGAGATTTAAATCATATTCAACTCCCTGCTGAATATGTTTGCCTTCAACTATTCCGTTATAATAATCAACAGTTCCGATATATGCGGCATCCAAACGGTCAATTTCTATTCTCAGCAAGTCTCCCGTCAGTTCTGCCTTAGAGGCACTGAATCCGAAAAGTAATTGTTCGGGAACATAAAGTTTAGCTTTTAATCCCTCGCCTGTTTCCGTGAATCTATACATTATCGTTAACTCCTGTCCTCCTGAAATTAATTTACCGTTCAGACTTAAAGTTGGTAAAAACTGAGAATTTGAAACTGAACTAAACAAAAGTATTGTAATAAATAGTATTACACTTTTTTTATAAATCGTTTGCATATTTTCTGTTTAAAGTTTATTTATAAAATTTAATATCGTATCAAGCACTTCTTCCGAAATAGTTTGTTGTATATACATATACTCCTCGTTGCTACCGGTTTCGGCAGGTTGAAATATATGGTTAAGTCCTTCAAAAATTTTCACTTCATAATTTTCGTTATTAGCTTCTTTCAGTGCTTTTTCTATCGCGTCAATATTTGATGCGGCATGAACCTGAATATCTTTATCTCCGTTTAATGCAATTACGGGACATTTAACTTGTTTAATGTAATTTGCGGGGTCTAATTTTAAAAAATATCTTAACCATGGCGTTATATATTGTCCCAAAAAACTATGAGCACCAAATTCATTAAGACCGTACTTTTCCTGTTGGTATTCATTAAACAATTCTGCATATTCTTCGGTTAGGGCAACTGCGTTTTTTCTTAAATCTGTTATTCTGTCGTATTCCTGAGTTAAATCGAATAATTTTTTGCGGTATTCAATTAAAATTTCAATTGTATCTTTATCAATATCCGAAAGTCTGTACATATCTTCCACTTGTTTTTTCATTAATTCAACAGTAGGTACTCCCGGTCCTGCCAATGAAACTATAAATGCCACATCATTTTTATTTACAGATGCCGCTTTCATTGCTACCAATACACCTTCGCTATGTCCGACATATCCGATTTTTTCGGGATTTATGTTTTTATTTTTCTTAAAATACTCTAGAATATTTAAAGCATCTGTCATATATGTTCTTGTGGTATTGTCTCTTTGCTTTCCTGTTGATTCTCCCGCTCCTCTCTCATCATAAATAAAAACAGCTATTTGGTTTCTTGCAAGATAATCGGCAATAACTTTAAAAGTTTGATGTCCTCCGAACAATTCGTTTCTTGTAGATGCACCGCTGCCCGTTAAAACAATTGCCAATGTATGAGTATTTATTGTGTCGGGTAAAAACAAAGACCCGCTTAATTTTATATCATCTCTTTTATTTTCAATTATGTGTTCCTGAACAACATACGGATACAGCTTTTGTGGGGTTTGCGGTCTGTCAAACGATATGGCATCCTCATCATCAATAAAATACAGATTCAGGTCAAATTTATTACGCCTCTGAAAATATGTACCCGTTAGTTTTTTATTTTCATAATCAATGTATGCCCGATAACTCATATTAATTCTGTCAAAATATATAATCAGGGAATCACTATCAATAATTGTTTGCGAAGATTTTTCCGCAAACACCGATTGTGCAGGAACATATAATTTTGTAATCAAAGAATCTTCTTTTTCTTCCAGTCTAAACATTAATAATATATCAAAATTTCCGGGGCTTAAATTACCTTCAAAATTATTTGTCGGTAACTTTTGTGATAAAGCTATTGAGCTCAACGCTAGTGTGATGAATAAAATAATATAAGTGGTTTTTCCATACATATTTATAAACTATTTTATAATGGTTTACATCTATTTTTAAAATATTGGTACAATTATATATAAAAAACGCAGTATTTAATTAAAATTTATAATAATTAGAATTTATTTTCACAAAATTTAAGATTTATTGCACAATATTTATCTGTTTAATTTCAGT
>SLSH01000271.1 GCA_007130555.1 Bacteroidales bacterium | reverse complement strand
TATAGTCCGACAGTATGAGGACGTAATATTATTTCTACATTGGTTAATGCCGATTGAAATTATTTTTAGTCTAAACAAGCGTAGCCTAGTTTAGACTATTAAATAATTCATTTCGGTATTACTTTCCTTTTCCTCCAAACAAAACATACACAAATGCCAATACGGAGATAATTTCCAGACGACCAATAACCATAAGAAAAATACATGTCCATTTTCCTATATCATGAAGTTCTGCATAACTTCCGACAGGACCAAATTCTCCAAAAGCAGGACCAACGGCTCCAAGTGTTGCAGCTGTGACACCCATTGCCTCTCTTAAATTAGAAACAAAGAAACTCAGTATAATTGTACCTAAGCATATAAAGAATATCCATACAACAAAAACAGTAAAAAAGTTTCTGACCACATCTTTTCTGATAGGTATTTTATTAACTTTTAACAAATATACTGCATTGGGATGTACAATTCTTTTTATTTCGTATCTGATATTTTTTATTAGTACAAGTAATCGTGTGAATTTAACACCTCCTGCCGTTGACCCTATCATACCTCCGGTAAAACATAAAAATAACATGATAACTTGTGTCATTGCGGGCCAGTTGTTATAATCGGCTGTGCCAAATCCGGTAGTTGTAACAATACTTACAACCTGAAAAAAGGCATGCTTTAAAGACTCTCCTACTGTTGAAAACACACCGTAATAATATATTTCTCCTGCTATAAACAATGCAATTACTACAACAAAAATAAAAAAAGCGATTAACTCTTCGTTCTTAAAAAAACTTTTAAAATTACCTTTAAGCAAAGAAAAATACAAGGCAAAATTTACAGCCCCAAGAAACATGAATACAATTATAACAATCTGATTATAAGTAGAATAATCAGCAATACTTGAATTTTTCGGAGAAAATCCGCCGGTAGCGACAGTAGTTAATGCATGACAAATTGATTCATATAAATTTTTTCCTCCCAGTAGTAATAATATTATCACAATAGTTGTCATTCCTGCATAAATTAACCAAAGACGGCGTGCAGTATTTTTTATTTTTGGATGAAACTTTGTACTTTTCGGACCCGACACTTCGGCAACAAAAATTTTCAAATCGCCAATTCCCATTATTGATAATACTGCAATTACAAGAACAAGTATTCCTATCCCTCCAAGCCATTGTATAAACGACCTCCATAATAAAATACTTTTCGGCAATGATTCTATATCTGTAAGTATTGTTGCTCCGGTTGTGGTAAATCCCGAGATTGCCTCGAAGTATGCATTTGTAAAATTCGGTATAGCATTTGAAATCAAAAATGGTATTGCTCCGAAAAAACCGAGAACGAACCATGTAAGAGTTACAATTGCAAAAACTTCTTTATTTTCAATATCTTTAATTTCAACTTTCCGTGTCAGTAAAAGCAGACCACCTCCTACGGACAGACAAATTAAAAAAGAAAGTAAAATATCGCTTATTGTATTTTCTTTATAAAAAAATGCAACAGGCAAAGTTATCAGCATCAGTATCCCAATTGCTACAATACCGTATCCCAGTATTTTAAAAATAATGCCTGTATTTAAATTTTTTATCATATAATAATTCTATTTCCTTTTTTATTTCTTTTAAAATTATCTTTTCCAAAAAACTTTCGAAAAAACAATTAAAATAGGAAATAATTCAACTCTTCCAATAATCATTAAAAACATAACTGTATATTTTGCACCGATATTAATATCTGATATACAGAAATATTCATCCAATAAAAACACACCCGGTCCTGTATTTGATAAAGATGCTGCACATAAACTAAAAGCATTTTCCATATTATATCCGAATATTGTTAATATAAATGCTCCAACAATAAAAATCAGCATATACAGGACAAAAAATCCTATTATACTGTGAATAATTTTAAACGACACCGGTTTTTTGTCAAGTTTAATTGTATTTAACAAATTTGGATGCAATAATTCTTTAATATAGTTTATTACCATTTTTGCAAGTACGATAATTCTGTAAACATTTATACCGCCTCCCGACGAGCCGGTACTGCTTCCGATAAACAAAAGAAAAAACAGTACTACCCATATAAATAATATTTTTGTAGTAAATACTTCGGCTGAATAAAAACCTGTTGTGCTGACAAATGACACAGTATTAAAAAGGCTTTCGAACAAAAGTGTGTTTGAATACCCTATATTAAGTATTCCTGCAACAGCAATTAGAACAAAAGATATAATTAAGATTAAAAAATAAACATTTATTTCCTCGCTTTTAATAATTTTAAATTTTCTTACGGATTTAAAAAGGAAGAAATAATTTGCTCCTGCAACAAGCATAAGTACCATTATCACTGTTTTAACTTCGAAAGACAGATGAGTAAGATTTCCGTTAACAGGCACTCCTCCTCCTGTTGATATGGCAGCGAAGGAATAAATTACTGAATCGAAAATGTCCTGTCCTGCAATATAAAGAGCAATTATTCCAAACACACTATAAATGATATAAATATACCATAAACTTTTAGCGGTTTTTCCAATTCTCTGATGTAACGGGCTGAATTCTACATCCTGCAGATCGGAGAAAAATATTTTTACATTTCCTCTACCGAAAAACGGAATAATAGCAATTATGAGGATTAAAATTCCCATACCCCCCAGCCATTGGATAATTGCTCTCCAAAATATTATTGATTTAGAGACATTTTCATATTCGGTAAGAGTACTAAATCCTGTAGTAGTAAATCCTGCAAAAGATTCAAATAAAGCATCGGTAATATTATTAATTGGAGAAATAATCAGGAAAGGTAACATACCTAAAACAGGCAGGATAATCCATAAAAACAAAATAATCAGAAAACTGTCCCGAATATTAATGGATTTCTGTCCTTTAAGCGGAATAAATACAATTAAAAGAATTGCAGCAATTATCAGAAAAACGGTATATACAAAAAAATAAACATAATCTTTTTCATTGTATAATACCCCAACAATTCCTGTTATCATAGTTATTCCCGCAAGAATAAATAATGCAACAGATAGAAATCTCAAGATGAGCCTGTAATTTATTCCGGCAATATTATACATAAGAAATTGTCTTTCTACTTAAAAAAAGCCTGAATTTTTTTATAAACCGAAGCCAGGGCAAAAATTATCACATGGTCTCCTGATACAATCTGAAAGTCTCCGGTAGCAATATATCCTATTTTTTCTCTTACTATACCGCCGATAATTGCTTCTTTGGGAAATGATAAATCTTTAACTTTCCTTTTTACAACTTTTGATTTTGCACCTGCAACGAATTCCATTACTTCTGCATCAACACCATACAGCCATTTCATTGAAGCAATTTTTACATCGGTTGTAAACCTGGCGATGTAACTTGCCGTAATCAGCTTTTTGTTTATAAGCGTATCCAGACCGATATTTTGTGCAATATCAATATAATCAATATTATCAATAAGTGCAATAATTCTTTTGACACCATATTTTTTTGCCAACAAACAGGCGAGAATATTTGTTTCGCTGTTTTCGGTAAGTGCCACAAAAGCATCTGTTTGTACAATTCCTTCGTCTTCTAACAATTTCAAATCTCTGGCATCACCATTTATTACAAGAGTTTTATTAAGACTTTCTGCAGCAATTAAAGCTCTTTTTTCGTCTATTTCCAAAAGCTTAACATCTATTTCATTTTCAATACGCATAGCTGTTTTAATTCCTATTCTGCCAGCCCCTACCAGTATAACTTTTTTTATCGGATAAGAATTTATTCCCGCACTTTTTAAGATAGAATCAATGTTCTCGGTTTTGCAAATAACATAAACCAGGTCGTCTTCATAAATAACATCAAGAGCAGAAGGAATTATTGTCTTTGAAAATCTGTGAATTGCTACGAACCTGAAAACCGTATCAGGAAGCATATTTTTTATGTCGTCAATACATTTATTTACAAAATTTGAATCTTTAGGAATTTTCAGAAGCATTATACTTAACTGATTATTCGAAAAAGTAAATATTTCTATTGCTCCGGATTGATTAAGAAGAGATAGTATTTCTTCTGCCGCAAGACTCTCGGGACAAACAATATGGTCGATACCTTTTTTTATAAATATTTCTCTGTTTCTTGGTTTAAGATATTCGGGATTAGTAATTCTTGCTATGGTTTTTTTTGCTCCTAGTTGCTTGGCAAGTGCAGCAGAAATAATATTTTCCTTTTCATCATGTACTACCGAAATAAATAAATCGGCTTTTTTAACATTAATTTCCTGTAATGCATTAATTGATGTAGGGTCGCCTTTTACCGCAAGAATATTACTCTCGCCTTCAATTTCTTTGATATGCTCAGGATCAGGGTCAATAATAGTTATATTATGGTCCTCTTTAAGTAATAATTTAGCGAGAAAGAACCCTACTTCTCCGTCTCCTGCAATTATAATATTCATTTTTTATCAAATATTAAAATAAAATAATTCGGCAAATTTAGACTTAAAAAGTTTATTTCCAAAATATTAGGGATTTAATTTGGTTAATAATTATTTAAGTACTACCACAAATTTAATGGAAGTTCCCAACTGTCTCACTTGCTTGAAAGGGTCGCAAAAATCAACAGATTTCTCCTCCCACGCCTTTTTATGCGTGGTCGTCGCTACCGCAAGGCTGCGTCTTGTGGTTTTGAGATTCTTCAAACCACAAGATTTGAAATCTAAAGGTAGCGGAATTTGCCATGAAAGGGCAAAAGCATCAACATCGGACGAAGTCCGTATGTTGAACAAAAAAACAATTAAGCCCTGAAAGGGCGTAAGCAAAAGATTATCTGGGGAACAAATCCGAGTAAGCGGGAGTAAAAATCAATGGGCATCCGACCAGTTATCTGCGTTATTACATTCAACAATCAGCGGGACTCTTAGTGTAATTACATTCTGCATTTTAGAAACAACGATTTCTTTAACTTTTTCAAGTTCGCTTTTTAACACATCAAAATTCAGTTCGTCGTGTACCTGCAGAATCATTTTTGATTTTAATTTTTGTTTTTCAAATTCATTATGAATTTCAATCATTGCAATTTTGATAATATCCGCAGAGCTTCCCTGAATAGGAGCATTAATTGCATTTCTCTCCGCAAATCCGCGTACTATTGCATTTCTGCTGTTTATATCGTGCAAATATCTTCGTCTGCCGAAAATTGTTTCTACATATTCTTTTTCTCTGGCAATTCTTATACATTCATCCATATATTTTTTAACTCCGGGAAAAATTTCAAAATAACTGTCTATAATAGTTTTTGCATCAGTACGTGAGATATTAAGCCTTTGAGTTAAACCGAAAACAGAAATTCCGTATATAATTCCGAAATTTGCGGTTTTTGCCTGTGCACGCATTTCCCGTGTTACATCTTTTTCGTCAACTTTAAATATTTTTGACGCAGTTGCAGCATGAATATCAATGCTGTGTTTACAAAATGCGTCAATCATATTTTTATCTTTGCTCAGGTGTGCCATCAATCGCAGTTCGATTTGGGAATAATCAGCCGAAAAAAATGTATGCTCATTATCCGAAGCGACAAAAGCTTTGCGGATTTTCCTGCCCCTCTCCTCTCTTATTGGTATATTCTGCAAATTGGGATTGTTGGAGCTTAATCTACCCGTTGAGGTTATGGTTTGATTAAAACTTGTATGAATTCTACCTGTTTTTTTATTTACTAAATCCGGCAGAACATCTACATAAGTATTCAAAAGTTTATTTAAACCTCTGTAATCAAGTATTTGATTAATAACAGGATGTTTATCTACAAGTTTTACCAATTCTTCTTCGCCTGTACTATACTGATTTGTCTTTGTTTTTTTGGGATTGGAACTTACTTTTAATTTTTCAAATAAGATTACTCCCAACTGTTTTGGAGATGATATATTAAATTCTTCTTCTACCAGATTATATATCTCATTTTTAATAATTTCAAGCTCTTTTGTGAGTTCTTTTGAATATTCCCTTATTTTTTCTCCGTCTAAGTTTACTCCATTGTTCTCCATTCTTACAAGAACCGGAACGAGAGGCATTTCTATTTTATAAAGCAATTCCTGTAATTTTTGTTTTTCTATTTCTTCAGCAAAAATATTTTTCAGTCTTAATGTAATATCTGCATCTTCGCAGGCATAAGCGGTAAGAATGTTAATATCAACATTACGCATATTACCCTGATTTTTGCCTTTTGCTCCTATCAGTTCCTCAATAGAAAGCATTTTGTAATTCAGATATTTACCTGCAAGAAAATCAAGATTATGCTTTTGTTCGGGCTCAATCAAATAATGAGCTATCATTGTATCAAACAACCTGCCCTCAACTTTTATATCATACAGATTAAGCATTGCAATATCAAATTTGATATTTTGTCCGATTTTTAATTTTGTCTGAGCTGCAAAAACTTCCCTGAATTCTTGTAAAACCGCTTTGGTTTCTTCAAACGATTCGGGCATCATTACATAATATGCTTCCTTTTCTTTTAAAGCAAATGCCAACCCGACAATTTCGGATTCGTAAATATCAAGTCCTGTTGTTTCGGTATCAAAGCAAAATTCCTCCGATTCCATTATTTTTTCAATAAGTTGTTTACGTAAATATTGCGTATCAACGAGTGCGTAGTTTACATCGCTTTTTTCCTTATCAAATTTGGATAAATTAATTTCGGGTTGTTTTACCGTTTCGCTTTGTTGTGAATTTCCAAACAAATCAAACTGCAACTGACCTGATGCAACAGGGCTTATTGGTTTATTTTCCTGTTCGGGTTGTTTTATATTTACATTATTGCCTACAATACGTTGCTTAAGTGTTCTGAATTCAAGTTCATCAAAAATCCGATTAAGTTTTTCGTAATCAGGATTAAGCATTACCATGTCTTTAAGTTCACAATTAATCGGAACATTCGTTTCAATTGTAACTAATTGTCTTGATAAATAAACTTGTTGTTCGTTTTCTGCGAAAGCCTGTTTTTGTTTCCCTACCAGTTTATCAATATTTTTATAAATATTTTCGATTGATTTGAATTTTGCAATAAGTTTCGGAGCAGTTTTTTGCCCGACACCCGGCACTCCCGGAACATTATCCGATGTATCGCCCCAAAGAGCAAGGATGTCTATTACTTTTTCAGGATGGTCTATTCCGAATTTTTTGTTGATTTCATCTACTCCGAGAATTTCTGCTGAATTTCCGCTACGTGCCGGTTTATAAAGAAAGATATTATCCTCTACCAACTGGGAAAAATCCTTGTCGGGAGTCATCATATATATAATATTATCCTCACTTACAAATCTTTTTGCAAGAGTGCCGATAACATCATCCGCTTCGTAATTATCAATCTGAATAACGGGAATTTTATAGGCCTCAAGAATATCTTTTATGTACGGAATAGATTTTTTAATATCTTCGGGAGTTTCTTCTCTTGTTGCTTTGTATTGGGGATACATTTTATGCCTGAAATTCGGAGACGGCGGGTCGAATGCCACGGCAACATGAGACGGTTTTTCGTTTTTTAATATTTCTTCCAAGGTGTTTATAAAACCAAAAATTGCAGAAGTATTTAGCCCTTTCGAAGTTATTCTGGGGTTTTTAATAAAAGCATAATAACTCCTGAATATCAATGCATAAGCATCTAATAAAAATATCTTGTTTGTCATAAAATCTTATTTGGGGTAAAAGTAATAATAATATGATTTTTGTCAAAACGAACTGTGTTAAAAAACAATTTTTTTAATATTATCCGGCATTTTTGCAAAAATTAACAGATTTCGACTCGAATCACTCGGATTGCAAATCGAGTGAGCGGAGGGGTTGAATATAGAACAAAAATTAACGATTTTTGATTTAAGAACGATTGCATAAAAATCATCATTCGTTAATCGTTAATCCTTGCTTGTTATTTGGGTTTTTCCCTTTGATGCAAGATTTGAAATCTTGCGGTAACGGAGATCGTTTTTATAAAGTACAAAGTTCAACTATTTGACTGTCAGCACTATGTCCTATGCAATATGTCTGCTGAACTTCAATTAAAAATAACTTAAAAAAAATAATCATTAAATTGTATTGTATTCGGATTGTTTTTTTAATTTTGCTATGGCAAAACATTAACATATAGAGGATGAAAAAAATTCTTGTAACCGGAGGAGCCGGATTTATTGGTTCTCACCTATGCGAAAGACTTCTTAATGAAGGCAACGAAGTAATTTGTCTTGATAATTATTTTACAGGTGCCAAATCAAATATAATTCATTTGCTTGATAATCCGTATTTTGAACTTGTCAGACACGATATAACTACGCCTTTTTTTATTGAAGTTGACGAAATTTATAATCTGGCATGTCCTGCATCGCCTGTGCATTATCAGTATAATCCCATTAAAACAATAAAAACTTCCGTAATGGGCTCAATAAATATGCTGGGATTAGCAAAAAGAATAAAAGCAAAAATATTGCAAGCCTCAACAAGCGAAGTTTATGGCGATCCGCAAATACATCCTCAACCCGAATCATACTGGGGACACGTTAATCCGATTGGTTCGCGTTCGTGCTATGATGAAGGAAAAAGATGTGCAGAGTCTTTGTTTGTAAACTATCAGAAACAAAATAATGTTAATGTAAAAATTGTTCGTATTTTTAATACTTACGGACCAAAAATGCACCCCAATGACGGACGGGTAATTTCAAATTTTATTGTTCAGGCTTTACAAAATAAAAATATAAGTGTTTACGGAGACGGAAAACAATCCAGAAGTTTTCAGTATATTGATGACCTGAACGAAGCCATGATTAGAATGATGAATACCGATGATAAAATAATCGGACCTGTAAACATAGGAAATCCGAATGAATATTCAATTATTGAACTGGCAAAAAAAATTATTAAAATTACAGGTTCTGAAAGCAAAATAGAATATTTTCCATTACCCGAAGATGACCCGATTCAGAGACAACCGGATATCAGTATGGCAAAAAAAATCCTTAATAACTGGAGTCCGAAAATTGAACTGGAAGAAGGATTGATTAAAACTATAAATTATTTTAAAAATATAATAAAATGAAAGGAATAATATTAGCAGGTGGAGCAGGCAGTCGTTTGCACCCCATTACATTAAGCATATCAAAACAAATAATACCTGTTTATGATAAACCAATGATATACTATCCTTTATCGGTTTTAATGTTGGCGGGTATCAGAGAAATTCTGATAATCTCAACTCCGGAGGATATAGGACTATACGAAAAACTTTTGGGTAATGGAAAACAATTAGGAATCAGCATTGAATATGCTGTACAGCCATCACCGGACGGACTTGCACAGGCATTTATTATAGGAGAAGAATTTATTGGTAATGAGAATGTATGTTTAATTCTTGGTGATAATATTTTTTACGGACAAGGATTTGGAGAAATTCTGCAAAAATCCGCACAAATTGATGACGGAGCTTTGATTTTTGGATATTATGTTACTGACCCTCAAAGATACGGTGTTGCTGAATTTGATAATCAGAAAAATGTAATATCAATCGAAGAAAAACCCGAAAAACCCAAATCTAAATATGCCGTTACGGGACTTTATTTTTATTCCAATGATGTTGTCGAAAAAGCAAAATCATTAAAACCCTCAAAAAGAGGAGAACTTGAAATTACAGATCTGAATAATTTATTCTTAAAAGAAAAACGATTACAAATAAATCTGCTCGGAAGAGGCTTTGCATGGCTTGATACAGGAACCCCCGAAAGCCTTCTGCAGGCAGCAAATTTTATCGAAACATTAGAATCAAGACAAGGACTGAAAGCTTCATGTATCGAAGAAATTGCATACAGACGGGGATATATAAATAAAGAGCAATTGCTTAAACTCGCAGAACCGATTAAAAATAATCAATACGGACAATATTTATTGCAAATATTAAAAGAAGATATTGCTTTATGATAATTCACAAACTTGAAATTCCTGATTTATTAATTTTTGAACCAAAAGTTTTCGGGGACGAAAGAGGATATTTTTTTGAATCATGGAATAATAAAACAGCCGAAAATCTCGGAATTGATTTTAACCCGGTTCAACATAATGAATCAAGCTCTGTTTATGGCGTTGTTAGAGGTTTGCACTATCAGCTTAATCCCAATTCACAGGCTAAACTTATCAGAGTCGTTTACGGAAAAGTCCTTGATGTCGCAGTTGATTTACGCCAAAATTCAAAAACTTTCGGTAAACATTACTCAATCGTTTTAAGTGCGGATAATAAAAAACAGTTTTTTATTCCAAAAGGATTTGCTCACGGGTTTTCGGTACTTTCCGAATTTGCAATATTCTCATATATGTGTGATGATTACTATAATCCTCAGGCAGAAAGAGGAATAGATTATAAAGATAAATTTTTGAATATTGACTGGAAAATTTCGCATGATAAAATTACTGTTTCCGAAAAAGATAAAAACAATCCTTCGTTTGATAAGGCTGAAAAAAACTTTTAAATAATGAAAAAAGTATTAGTAACCGGTACTGACGGTCAATTAGGAATAAAGATTAAAGAACTGTCAAAAAAAATATCCTCACAGGAGTTTATTTTTACCGATATAGACGAACTTGATATAAATAATGAAAAATCCGTAAAAACTTTTTGTAATAATAATAGTATAGGACTTTTAATAAATTGTGCCGCATATACAGCCGTTGATAAAACCGAAGATGATTATGATAATGCTTTAAAAACAAACTGCGAAGCAGTTAAAAATCTGGCAAATGCTTCGATTGAACATCATTTTAAAATTATTCATATTTCTACCGATTATGTTTTTGACGGAAATGCAAATACGCCTTATTCCGAAATACATCAAACCAATCCTGTAAATCTTTACGGCAAAACAAAATTAGAGGGAGAAAAAGCTCTTATGAAGATTAATAACGATAGTATTATTCTGAGAACTTCATGGCTTTACAGTGAACACGGGAATAATTTTCTAAAAACAATGTTAAAACTCGGAAAAGAAAGCAAGTTTTTAAAAGTAGTTTTCGACCAAACAGGAACTCCAACTTATGCGGGAAATCTAGCGGAAGCTATTCTTATTATTTGCAACCAATATTTAGAAAAAAATCTTTGGCATAGCGGAATTTATCATTTTTCAAATCAGGGCGTTTGTTCATGGTTTGATTTTGCACACGAAATTTTTAAATTATCGGGAATTAAAACTCCGATTATCCCCGTTTTAAGTAATGAATTTCCGACTAAAGCCACAAGACCTAAATACAGTGTCCTGGACAAATCAAAAATCTGCAATATCTATAATATCAAAATCAAACACTGGACAGAAGGGCTGAAGGAGTGTTTTGAGAATTTGTAAAACTGAAAATTAGTTTAGTATTTTTTATTCAGATTGCATTGTAATCCGACAGATAATAAAAATGGTTGATAGTTAAAATCAATAATATAGGGTTTTAAACAAAAAGAAAATCCAAATTGAATTACTGCTTTAATGTTTTTTTTGTTTTATTTTTCGAATATTAGAATGTACGTATAGCCCTTATTCTGTATAAATTAGCTTTGTTACGGCTGAAACGATTTCCCAGACGGCTGAAATTAAACCCGAATGCATTTGCTTTAGAACTCTCTGTACTGCTCCAATAGTTTCCGTTTACTGATATTAAAGGGTGAGAATTTGCTCTGAGAATTCTGTTCAGATCAATATGACTTTCCCATAATAAATTTAATTCATCAATAGCCGGCAAATACCATTCTTCCGAAAAATTTTCTTCTACCCAGTCTTTAGCAGGGCTGTCTCTCATAAGTTTTGTGTTATATACCCCGTCATCAAATTTGTCTGCCTCTACTACTTCTCCTGCATTTTGCCACTTTGCCGTTGTTTCGGTTATTGAAACTATTAAGCCGTGCTGCTGTTTTTCTCCGTCTTTTTCTTCAGTATAAACATAAAAGATTATCCCTCCCAAATATTCATCTCCGATTTTAAGCACTTCTTTATCACCATCCGTTATGGATTTGTAAGAAATATTATCTTTCAAAACTGAATTATTACCGGTGTTAGCAAGTACAGATTCATGCATTTGTCCTGTCAGTACGATTATTAAAAAGAATAATGTACATAATTTAAAAGCTTTTAATTTCATTTTACCTCCTTTTTTATTGATTATTAGTTATTT
>SLSH01000192.1 GCA_007130555.1 Bacteroidales bacterium | reverse complement strand
GCAAACAGCAAAGAAATAAAAGAATTAAGCAAATGGAAAGGCGAACTTGACAATTTGGTAAATCAAACCAGTTTATTTGAAAAATCAGCAAAAGAAAAAAAAGAATTTGACCAAAAAGCAAAAAAACTAACAGAAAAAATCAAAAAGCAAGAAAATCTTATTGAAGAAATTAAAAACAATAAGATTTACGAAAATGCTTTTGAGTGGAGATTTGAGTTTCCCGAAGTGCTAAATGATGACGGGGAGTTTGTGGGTTTTGATGTGTGTATTGGGAATCCGCCGTATATAAGGCAAGAAGAATTAAAGTGTATAAAACCTTATTTAAAACAAAATTTTATTATTTATAATTCTATAGCCGATATTTTAACATATTTTGTTGAACAAAGTTATAAAATATTAAAAGAGAGCGGAGTGTTTCAGTTTATAGTTTCCAATAAATTTACAAGAGCGAATTATGGTAAAGAATTACGCCATTTTTTACAAAACAAAACTCAAATTACGCATTTTATTGATTTTAGCGGAATATCTGTTTTTGATGAAGCCTCTGTTGATGCAGCAATTTTAGGATTTATTAAGGCTGTGCCAAATGAAGGCAGTGCTTTAATGCAAGTAAAAATTTTAAAAGATAACTTTTCTCATGACTGTCTTTACTTAGATATTAAGAACTCGCAAAACCAATACAAACAGCAATATTTAAATGAAAGTGCTTGGACATTTGAAAATGAGGCAACGAGAAAAATCAAAGATAAGGTTGAAAAGAATGCTATTAAACTAAAAGAATTAGAATTAAAAATGTATTATGGGATAAAAACTGGATTTAATAATGCATTTATTATTGATTCTGCGACTCATCAATCCATCATTGAAAGAGATCCAAAATCAATGGATTTTATAAAACCAATGTTAAGAGGCAAGGATATTCAACAGTACTTTACGGATAGTCATGATAAGTGGTTAATATATATTCCCAAAGGCTATACAATTAAAACAATCTTAAATATTCAGGAGGGTCTTACAACAATAAATGAACCTAGACCAAGATATGGTTATGTTGAGTATGATGAAGCTTGGGATTGGTTTAAAAATGAACTGCCTGGTATTGCTGAACATTTAGCGGAGTTCCGCGAACAAGCTGAAAAAAGATTTGACCAAGGAGATTATTGGTGGGAGTTACGTGCCTGTGCTTATTTAAAAGATTTTGAAAAACCGAAAATTATTTATAAAGATATAGCTCAACGACTTACATTCAGTTATGATGAAAATGCTTATTTTACAAACAATACAAATTATTTCATTACAGGAGATGTAAATTTGAAATATTTAACAGCAATACTCAATTCAAAACTAATGGACTATTATTATAGATTAATTTCAACTCAACTCGGCGAAAATGCAGTACGACTATTTACTCAATATGTTGAAAATATTCCTGTTAAACAAATTTCAGAAGCAGAGGAAAAAAAGTTTGCGGATATAATTGATAAAATCATTATTGCAAAATCCAACTTACAAGATACAACTTCATTAGAATCCCAAATTGACCGTCTTGTTTATGAGTTGTATGGTTTGAGTGAGGAGGAGGTCAAAATAGTGGAGGGACAGAGATGAATGTACCAAAAAATCATCATTACGTATCCCAGTGTCATGTAAAGAAATTCTTCAATGAGGAAGAAGGTAAAATTTATTTATATGATAAAATTTTAAACAACTTTTTTGAAAAAAAATCCACAAAACGCATTTTTAGTGAAGATTATTCAAACACGAAAATATCAGATGGGCAAATTGACCATCACTCTTTGGAAAATGATTTAAAAAAACATTTTGAAAATAGTTTTAATAAGAATTTTAATGTCATCACAGATATTGCTTTAAACCCGGGAAAACCAAACGAGGCATATTTACCAGCATTAATAGAATTAACAAAATATGGACTTCTAAAAGAATCCAGACCTCCTCAAGAAAAAAAGAAAATAACCGATTTGTTTAATGATGTGTTGCATAATAAATTACTTTCAAATGCAGCTCCGGCATTAAAAAATGAACTCGAGCAGTATCTAAAAAACGCTAACAAAATAAAATATATAAATGAATTTGATTACTCAATAGGTACGACTAATATTCTTAAGGAAATGGGTGGTTTAAATTTCGTTATTACCAAAATTCAATGCAATCATTTTTTTATTTTGCCAGATTGTGCTTCTATGACACGCAGAGCTAGAATAAATGATTATTTTAATCCTGAGATAAAGAATGTAGCAATAGTTGGCACACCATTAAGTAGTAAATTTTTTTTAGAATCTATTTCAGAAAAATACGCACAAGTAAATGATAAGATAAGATTCTTAACTGAAAAATCGGCAAACTTGATTGAAGAGATAAACTATTTTCTTTACCTTAATGCACATAAGTTTATTGCATGCGAAAATAAGGATTACTTAAAAAAATTCATTGGAAATATTAAGAACCTTGAAAAAATGTTTAATCGCAAATGACATATACTCGCTTAGCTCACTCGATTTGCAATTCGAGTGATTTGGACTTACCCCAAAAACTTTCCCAAAATTTATTTCTTTTTGTGGCGATATTTTTTTATATTTGTAGTGGAATTAAAAAATAAATTAAAGAAAGTATCAAATATTTATAGTTTTATGAAATAAAATTGGGAATTAATTAAAATTTTGAATTATGTTAACAAAAAGGGTTTTAATTTATGCGATACTTTTATTGGCATCATTTTTACTTGTATTAAGTACAAGTTGTGAAAAAGATGATGATGAACCTGCTTCTCCTGTTGAAAATGGCGAGGGAAATGAGATGAATTATTATAATGTAA
Source organism: Bacteroidales bacterium (assembly GCA_007130555.1). GTDB lineage: Bacteria > Bacteroidota > Bacteroidia > Bacteroidales > ML635J-15 > SLSH01. The sequence continues at coordinate 330 of SLSH01000192.1, read as the reverse complement.
AAGTTCTCGGACTAGGATTAGATTGTGGCGACTCTTACTTAATCGAATTTGATGATGATGCGGAAGGATTGCCGGAAAGTAATTGGGGAAACATTTTTTATGAAATCAATTTGCCTGATAAATATAAAGTTGAAGGAAAAAAGATTGAAATTAAGTTCAGAGAACCTAAAGGGGATGAATTTATGGGATGTACAATGTTAGGTCCCACTTATCGTCAGATTTTTATTATAAAAGTAAAATAACTCCGCTCACTCGGATTTGCAATCGAGTGATTTGGTTTCACAAAAAACTTTTTCATAATTTATTTCTTTTGTGAGGATAATTTATTAT
>SLSH01000123.1 GCA_007130555.1 Bacteroidales bacterium | reverse complement strand
TAAATACTGCTTTAGGGTTATTTGCAGATAAAGGATATCACGCCACGTCAATCAGTCAGATTGCAAAAGAGGCAGGGATATCAAAAGGTTTGATTTATAATTATTTTGAGAGTAAGGAAGATTTGCTAACCGAATTATTTAATGAATATATTAAATTATCAATCTCAATAATGAATCCGAATAATGATGATGAGATAACAACAGAAGAAATGGAAAGTTTTTTTGACTTGCTAAAAAAATCATTAATTGAAAAAAATGAATATTGGATATTGTTTTCTCAATTATCATTACAGAAAGATGTTTTTAATCATTTATTATCAAAAATGAGTTCAACTGAAATAATCTTAAAACATCAAAAAATTATTCAGAAGTATTTTGCAGAAAGATTTGATAATTATGAAACTGAAGCATTCTTTTTTATTTCATTGATAAAAGGATTTTCAATTCAATATGCTTTTGCTCCGGAGATGTTTCCCGATAAACTGGTTGATGATTTTTTTAATAAAATTAAGAAATTATATATTAAAGAAAAAATTAAAATATAGTGATTATGAAGATAAAAAATGGATTAATTGGATTATTAGTATTGTCGCTGTCTGTTTTTAATGTTTTTTCTCAGGAAACCGTAGCCGATATTATCAAAAAGATGGAAGATCAAATGAGAGGGGAGTCTTCCTATAGTGAAATGAAAATGACTACAGTCCGTCCGCGTTACACACGTGAGGTAACCATGAAAACCTGGGCGAAGGGTGAGAATTATTCATTAATATTAATAACAGGACCGGCGAGAGATAAAGGGACAGCGTATTTAAAACGCGGCAAGGAAATCTGGAATTATGTCCCTAATATTGACAGAATGATAAAAATGCCTCCGTCAATGATGTCACAGTCGTGGATGGGTAGTGATTTTTCTAACGATGATCTGGTAAGGGAAAGTTCTACTATTGACGATTATAAACACAGAATCTTAAGAAATGAAAAATATAACGGGTACGATTGCTGGGTACTCGAATTAATTCCAAAGCCCGAATCATCAATAGTTTACGGAAAGGTTTTTATGTGGGTAGCAAAAGATTTGTATGTTCAGCTGAAAATTGAAAACTATGATGAAGATAATTATCTCGTTTCCACTCTACTGTTTGATGATGTGAAAGAAATTGGAGGAAGAAAAATTCCTGTTAAAATGGAAATGATTCCTGCAGATAAAAAATCAAATAAAACAATAATCAAATATATTGATTTAAAATTTGACATCCCGATAGATGATAGTTTTTTTTCACAGCAAAATTTAAAAAATGTTAGATAATTTATAAATAACAACTCAATCCATTGAGTTTTTAAAAAGTAAAAAATGAAAACACTTATAATATTAGCATGGAGGAATATATGGAGGAATAAAAGGCGTTCGTTTATTTCAATAGCTTCTGTGCTTTTTGCAGTTTTATTTGCTATTTCAGCTACTTCATTTGAAAAGGGATCTTATGGACTGATGATAAAAAATATGATAAAACTTAGCACCGGCTATATTCAGATTCAGGATGTTTTATATGAAGAAGAGCCGTCTATTGACAATTCTATGCTTTATGATGAGGCATTGCTGAATATTATTTCAGAATTTGAAGGAGAAATTGAATATACAGTTCCACGTATTCAGAGTTTTGCATTAGCAGCTACATCTCAAAAGACAAGAGGAACAATGATTATCGGAATATCACCCGAAAATGAAAATCGGTTCAATAATTTATCCGAAAATATTGTTAAAGGCGAGTTTATTGATGATGATGACGAAGCTGTAATTTTAGCCCAGGGAGTTGCTGAAATTCTCAATCTGGATGTTGGAGATACTTTGGTAATAATCGGGCAGGGTTTTCAGGGAGTTAATGCAGCAGGGATGTATCCTGTCAAAGGAATTGTCAAGTTGTCGCTTCAGGAACTGAATAATAATGCTGTTTATATGCCTTTAAAAGCTGCACAGTGGTTTTATGCCGCAGAAGACAGAATATCGTCTTTAATAATTATGCCTGAAAATCCAAAACATACAAAAAAAATTACAGGTGAATTAAACGAAAAACTCGACAAAGAGTGGTATGTAGCACTTACGTGGGAAGATATGATGAGAGATTTTTTAAGAATGATGGAACTTGATACAGCCGGCAACAAAGTTATTAGTTTGATTTTATACATTGTAATTGGCTTTGGGCTTTTCGGAACAATTTTAACGATGATGCTGGAAAGAATTAAAGAGTTCAGAATTTTAATATCTATCGGAATGAAACGCCTTCAACTCGCTGTTGTTTGTATGCTTGAATCTTTATTTCTCAGTTTTATCGGAGTAATAATTGGAATTGCCGTAACATTTCCGATTATGTTATATTTTAATTTATATCCGATTCAACTTAAAGGAGAAATGGCTGATATGATGCTTGATTATGGTTTTGAAGCTGTTATGCCTACATCAATATCTCCCGATATTTTTATTTTTCAGGCAATAATTATTTTCGTTTTGGCTTTACTTATCGGGCTTTATCCTGTGTATAAAATAATCAGACTTGAAATTGTAAATAAATAGAACAATTATATGAAAACACTTATAAAAATATCTTGGAGGAATATTTGGCGAAACAGTGGCAGAAGCATTGTTATTATTCTCGCTGTGGCTTTTGGTTTGTGGGGAGGCGTGTTTATTACAGGATTTATGACAGGGATGTTGACACAAATGTTTGATTCAGGTATTAAAAGTCAAGTTTCTCATATCCAAATACATAACCATGATTTTATCAAAGAAAAACTGACAGAGTTTTATATTGAGGATTATGAAAGTATTATTGGCGTGATTGAAAAAAATGATAAAGTTCATGCGTATTCTGCCCGAACTCTTTCAAACGGTATGATTGCTACTGCATCAATGACAGCGGGGATAGAAATTTATGCCGTTAATCCACCTCAGGAAAACAAAACAACTGATTTGCGGAAAAATATTATTGAAGGAGATTATTTTGAATCGGTTAGCAGAAATCCTGTTCTAATAGGAGAAAAATTGTCGCAAAAAATGAACATTAATGCAGGTAACAGAATTATTTTGACATTTCAGGATTTAAACGGGAACATTACTTCTGCTTCTTTCAGAGTTTGCGGAATATACAGAACTTCAAATACTATGAATGATGAACGAAAAGTTTTTATAAAACAAAATGATTTCGCTAATCTGATTGATAACCCCGGTGTGGTTAATGAAATTGCAATTTTATTAACCAACATTGATGATGTTGATGAATTTAAAACCATGCTATCTGATGAATTTCCCGATACCGAAATAAGAACATGGCTGCAATTAGCACCTGAATTAAGTTTTATGAATGAAATGTCGGGAATGGCAATGATGGTAATTTTGATAATAATATTATTGGCTTTGGCTTTTGGAATATTAAACACTATGCTTATGGCAATATTTGAAAGAACCAGAGAGCTTGGAGTATTGATGTCTGTCGGGATGAATAAATTCAAAGTTTTTTCTATGATTTTGTTAGAAACAATATTTCTCGTTGTAAGTGGCTCGGTAATCGGGACAGTTATGGGATACATCACTATTTCCATAACATCGAAAACCGGCATTGATCTTACCGCTATTGGTGGCGATACTTTTTCTGATTACGGAATTGACGCTATGGTTTATCCGAGATTAGAAGATATGTTTTTCTTAGACCTTGCAATTTTAGTAATAATTACAGCTATAGTTGCTTCGATATATCCTTCATATAAAGCATTAAAGTTAAATCCGGCTGATGCAGTGAGAAAGGAGTAAAGCAAAAATAAAAATCGGAATTATGAATTAAATTAAACATTAAATATATGAAAATAATCAGGACAGAAAATTTGGTAAAAATTTACAATGCAAAACATTTGCCCGTTAAGGCAATTAGCAATGTTAATCTTGAAATCGGACAAGGAGAATTTACTGCAATTGTGGGACCTTCGGGAAGCGGAAAAACCACTTTGCTTAATCTTCTTGGCGGACTAGATAAACCAACCGAAGGAAAAGTATTTATTGACGGGCAGGAAATAACAAAGTTAAGTGACAAGAAACTGATTAATTTCAGATTGAATAATATTGGTTTTGTGTTTCAGTCATTTAATTTGATACCTGTTTTAACGGCAAAAGAAAACGTCTCATTTATTATGTTGTTGCAAAAACGTAATAAAAAAGAAATGAACCAACGAGCCGAAGAACTTCTGAAACAAGTGGGACTTGAGGATAAAATTAATGTAAGACCGAACAAACTTTCAGGTGGTCAGCAACAACGAGTAGCAGTAGCAAGAGCTTTGGCATCAAGACCAAAATTTATTCTTGCCGATGAACCAACAGCAAACCTTGATACAGAAGCAGCTTTTAATCTGCTGGATATAATGGCAAGATTAAATAAGGAAGAAAATATTACTTTGTTGTTTTCTACACATGATCAAAGAGTAATAGAAAGAGCAAGAAGGGTTATTACGCTTGTGGATGGGGCGGTAAGTAAGGATGAAGTAAAATAACATAATGAAAAAAATATTATTATACATATCGTGCATTATTTTATTTTTTTTGCTTTTACTGTTTTCAAAAATATCATATTCGCAGGATTTTGACAGTGGTATAGAAAAGAAAAACAAATTTCTCATTAACGGCTATATTCAGGATATGCCTTCAATTGACTTTATAAAGGGGATTGATGGTTTTAATTTCAATAATACTCTGCATAACAGAGTAAATTTGCAGTATCACGCAAATCCAAGTCTTACTTTTGCATTTGAAGTTCGCAACAGATTTATTGCCGGAGATATGATAAAAGATTTTTCGCCTTTTATTGTTGATATACTTGAGGAAGACCAAGGATTGGTAGATGCATCTTATGTTCCTGTTTCAGGAGACAGTTGGTTGTGGCATGTTATGTCTGACAGGTTTTATATGGACTGGAAAAAGAACAAACTTCAGGTGCGAATCGGAAGGCAACGTATTAATTGGGGGATAAATATGGTCTCGAATCCAAATGATTTGTTTAATACTTATTCATTTTTTGATATTGATTATCCCGAACGTCCGGGAACTGATGCAATTAGAATTCAGTACTTTACGGGAGATATGTCAAGATTTGATTTTGCTTTTAGTCCTGATAAAGATATAGAAAACTCAACTGCTGCTCTGATGTATGCTTTTAATAAAAATGCTTATGATTTTCAACTTATTTGCGGATACTACCGCAACAGACTTGCAATTGGTGGAGGATGGGCAGGAAATATTAAAACAAGCGGATTTAAAGGGGAGTTTACATTATTTAATAATTTTAATAATCTTGATTCTTTTGATAATTTAGATATTGTTGCTACAATTTCATTCGACCATATTTTCCCGAATACTGTTTATGTCTTATTTGAAATGCTTTATAACGGCGGACATAACAAAATTAATCAAAATATTTTTATGATGACGGAACCTATGTCGGCAGATAATATTTTTATTTCAAAATACGCTGTTACAGCAAGTGCAATGTATCCAATATCGCCTCTTTTTAGCACAAGTCTTGCAGGTTCTTATATGCCAGACATAAATGCATTTTATGTCAGTCCGAATCTTACTTATTCAATAATAACAAATCTTGACGCAAGTATTCTGGCTCAGTATTTTTTCTTTGATGATAAAGATTTTTCACTTGAAATGTTTGCATTTTTTATGCAAGTAAAGTGGTCGTTTTAAAAAAAATCTATTCTTGGAGTTTAATAATTATTTGATTAATTTTGAACAATATTTTATATTCCTGTTATATCTTTACAAACTGATATTTATCACTATAATATAATGACTGCACAAAAAAAACTAACCATATCAAAAGCTTCCGAAGTTCTGAAAGTATCACAGGCAACTGTCAGAAACTGGATAAAGGCAGGAATTATAAGCAGGAATATTTTATCCGAAGAAATCATACTGCTAAAAAATAATATTACTGACGGAAAAATTCAGAGATTAAATAAACGTGCAAATAAACTAAATTCAAATAAATATTTTGTCCCGAACGAATATGCAGGTAACCACGATATTATTAAAAGTGTTGACAAAATAATTGCTGAAACAAAAAAATACAAGAAAAATGTCAGGGCATTTTTATACAATATTACAATATCTTTCCTGAAAGAAAAAGGTGAAATTTCATTTTCGCCGTCCTCCCCCGACAAAATGCTTTTTAAAAGAAAAATATATTTCAAAATTATAAATACATTTAAAAAGAAAGAGAAAATAAATACGGATTTTTTATTTTCAATACAGGAAGATATAAAACTGTTGGCACAAAACAGCAACAAAGATATTTTAGGACTGCTTTATCAGTCATTTGTTACAGAAGGACATAAATCCGTTGCCGGCAGTTATTATACTCCTGACAGTATTATTCAATCTTTGATAAATAGCCTTGACGATAGCATAGAAACTTTTTTAGACCCTTGTTGCGGAACGGGAAATTTTTTGTTAAATGCCGCCAAACTTAAAAACCTGCATATTTGCAATATTTACGGTGCCGACATTGACGAAAATGCAGTTTTTATCACAAAAATCAATTTGCTGAACGAATTTCTAGATTATGATGCAGAGCCGAATATATATTGTTTGGATACGCTAAATGAACTTGCCTCAGGTAAAAAATCCTGTTTTACAGATTTTCTTGCCGGCAAAATTGATGCGATTGCAACAAATCCTCCATGGGGTGCAAGTAAAAATAAATCTCCTTCGCTGAAATATGAAAAGTTATTAAAATCAAAAGAGATTTATTCGATGTTTATTGCAAAATCTATCGAAATTATCAGGGACGGAGGAGAATGTTCATTTTTGCTTCCTGAATCATTTTTAAATATTAAAACACATAGTTCAATCAGGCAGATTATTTGTTCGCAAACGAATATCATTTCAATAAGAGAGCATGGAAGAGTATTTACAGGGGTATATACGCCTGTAATTTCAATTCATTTTAAAAAAGAACAGGCAAGACCGGAAAATAAAATTCATATTACAAAAAAAGCAGGCTCTTTTTATGTAAATCAAAGCAGATTTTGTAAGACTTATGATTATATCTTTGAAATAAATATATCTCCGGCAGATATTAATATCATAGAAAAAATATATTCTCAACCCCACAAAAAACTAAAAGGAAATGCCGGCTGGGTGCTGGGAATTGTTACAGGCGATAATAAAAAATTTATAAAATCCGAAATGTTTGATAGTGCGGAACCTATATATAAAGGAAGCGATGTTTGCTATTTTAGATTAAAAAAACCTTCGAATTTTATTAAATATGACAGAAATACCCTTCAGCAGGTTGCAAAAAAAGAGCTTTTCCTTTACAAAGAAAAATTAATTTATAAATTTATTTCCGATAAACTTGTATTTGCGTATGATAATAAACAAAGTTTAACTCTTAACAGTGCCAATATTCTAATTCCGTTTATCCCGGGATATACTATTAAAACTACAATGGCATTTCTAAATTCAAACGTATTTCAATATATCTATAAGAAAAAATATTCAACTCATAAAGTACTCAAAGGAAATCTGGAGCAATTACCGTTTCCGGTTTTATCGGATAAATATAAGCGAATTTTAACAAATCTGGTTAATAAAACAATCAAGAGAGAGGACAATAAACACCTGATAGACAAGGCAATATGCAAAATATTTAAATTAAATAGTGAAGATGTTAAAATAATTGAAGATGGAATAAAGTAATACAGGGATATTATGTTTTACATTTTTTTGTATTTTAGTCCCGAAAATAATTAAATTTTTTTATTATGACGAAAAATATTTTTTTAATCATTTGTTTATCATTTATTATTACAAACCTGGGATTTGGTCAAATATATAGCGTCCCGAGTGAAGATAATCCCATAATAAACATAACTGTTCCCACGGATTTATGGGAATTTAGCAGAAGCAGAACAATGGTAAATATCTCACCTATTGAGTCAGGAGAGGACGACAGACTTTTAGTTATGCTTTGGGCTTCGGATAATCCGGGACTTGAAAATGCTCTTGATATTATTACTTCTGATGCTCTTGCTATTGCCGGGAGTTTTCTTAAAAATCTTAGTTTGGAAGACGAAAGTTACAAATTTACGATTAATAACACCTCTTTTATTGCTATTGACGGTTACGGGTATTATAAAAATGACGACAATTCGGAAGATATGATGACAACTACAATTATGTTATTTTTACCTGATAAAAACAATATAATGGCTCTTGTGTATTTTGCAACAACCGAAGCAAATGAAAAGTGGAACAAAGATCTCAAAGATGTTATTAATTCAATTACTCCGGTAAATTAGAAATATAATATTGCTTTATTTATTTACGGAAAGCAGAATTTTTGTATTTTCAACTGCTTGCTATTTTGTGCATTGTGGCACCCACCTCCGAATTAAACTCACATCTTCCTTATTATAAGAAGCTTACGATTATAAAAGCAAGTAAAGATCGTTTTTTTACTTATGTTTATAATAATTAAACAGTTCCGACAAACGAATAGCTATGTTTTAATCACTATGCAAAGTCGGAACACCGCTTTATGTCGCATCTTAGAATTTGCGTTAAGAAAATTATGGTGATTATCGTTAAGAAATTCAGACTGTTTGAGCAGAGCGAGTTTCTGAATTTTAGATAATTACCATAATTTTTAGCAAATTCTAAGTGGCGACAGTCGTTTTTGGATTACTTTTTTTCGACATAAAAAAAGTAATTGCCTGTCCGGCATGAGGACAAGAAAAATAATATTTTGCAACAACCGAAACAAATGAAAAGTGGAAAAAAGAACTCAAGGATATTATTAATTCAATTACTCCGGTAAATTAGAAATATATATTGCTTTATTTATTTACGGAAAGCAGAATTTTTGCATTTTCAACTGCTTGCGGAGATGTTTTTGCACCGCTTATCATTGATGCAATTTCAAGTATTCTTTCGTCAGAAGTAAGACTTTTTACCGAAATTTTTGTTTTTTCTCCGGTTTCGTCTTTAATTACCTTAAAATGAGCTTGCCCTTTTGCGGCAACTTGTGGCAGATGAGTTATACTTATTACCTGGCGTTCTTTTGCTATTGACTGCATTATTACTGCCATTTTATCGGCAATTTCTCCCGAAACTCCCGTGTCAATTTCATCAAAAATTATGGACGGCAAATTAAGCCCTTTTGCCAGCATTGATTTAACCGTTAACATTAAACGGGATAATTCACCGCCGGAAGCAACTTTTTCTAAAGATTGCAAGTCCATATTCTTGTTTGCGGAAAACAAAAATTCTAGATTGTCAAAACCTGTTAAACCCGGCTCGTCTGAAATTTTGTTTTCTACGGCAAATCCGGAATTAGGCATTCCCAATTCTTTAAGTGTTGATACAATTGACTCCTCAATAGTTTTAAAAGATTTTTGCCTATTTAAGCTTAAATTTTGTGCCAGCTCAATAATTTTTTTCTCCTGTATGCCGGTTTGTTTGATATATTCGTTTACTTTTTCCTCAAGGTCTTCGGTACTGCTGATACGGTTTTTATAGCTTTCATATACTTTTAGAAGCTCATTAATCCCGGTACAGTTATGTTTTTTTAACAGTGTATTTATAGCATCAATTCTTTGATTGGTTTTTTCTAACAACGAGGGATTTATTTCAGTTGCGTTCTCATCATTATTCATTTCGTCTGCGATATCTCTGATTTCAATAATGACGGATTCAAGCCTTTTGATGATATCGCCGGCATTTTTATATGAGCTTTCAATCGAATTTAACGATGCTCTGACAGTCTTCAGATTTGCTTCCACAGAATTTTCGTCTTCGCTTAAAATATGAACTGATTTTTGAAGTTCTGTTTTTATTTCTTCAGCATTTTCAAGCATAGACGATTCTTGCTCAAGTTCTTTAAGTTCATTGACATTGTTAATTTCCAGTACTCCGATTTGCTCTATCTGGAATTTGAAATAATCTGTTTCGGTATTTGCGGTTTTAAGTTTTTCGCTGTATTCATTAAGTTTTCGTTTAAATTCGGATAATTTTTCAAATTCCTTAATATAGTCCGAATAAAGATTTATTGTTCCTGCAATGCTGTCAATAAGACCTAGGCGATATTTATAATTATTCAATTCAAAATTTTGATGCTGCGAATGTAAATCAATTAAATTATCGGTAAATTGTTTAATTGCCGATAAATTTACGGGAGTATCATTAATAAATGCTCTTGATTTTCCGTTACTGCCGATTTCACGTCTGACTATTGTAACTTGTTCATAATCAATGTCATTTTCTTCGAAAAAGTTATTAAGATTTATATGAGCTAAGTCAAAATATGCTTCTATAATGCATTTTTTCTGTTTATCAAATAATACGGAAGCGTCAACTCTTTTACCGAGAATTAATGATAAAGCATCTATCAAAATTGATTTTCCCGCTCCGGTTTCTCCTGTCATTACAGAAAAGCAATTGTCAAAATCTATTTTAATGTCTTCGATTAAAATATAATTCTTTATTGATATTGTTTTTAACATAATTCTATCCGCCGGGGTCTTTCATTATTTTGTCATATTCAGAAGCATTCGCGGGGTCAACTTCTTTCATAATATTATAAATCCTTGCTTTTTCGTCAGGGAAAGCTTCTACAAAGATATTTATAATTTCTTCTCTTTTTGCTCTGGTAATTATCTGCATCAAAAATGACCCGGGTCTTCTTCGGTGTACATTACGGAAACTCTCAATAGCCTGCTCAATATTACTTCGTCCTTCTGTGGCCTTTTCTGGCATTTTGTCTAAGCCTTGTCTGTGATAAGTATATTGAAATTCTCTCATTGCCGAATACTGGTCGTTTAATAAATTTTCCACAAGCCAATATCTGTTTGTTAAATTCTCAAATGCTTTCCATCCGGGTTCTCTTGCATTCTGGGCATTTTGAACAATTCGTTCAGCTTTTCGGAAAAAATCGGTTCCTCCCATAGAAGCAAAAGTATCATAATCAAAACCCAAAATAATATAAATATAATAAGCCAGTACGGATGTAAGATTAGACTGATGTGTATTTTCGTTAAATTCCAGAGGGTCAAATTCCGTATATTTAAATTGGAAATCACTGTCTAAGTGATTAAAAACCTGCGACATATATGAAGTATTATAAACCGGTCTGCTGGACTGAATTTGAATGGTTCCGCTAAATTCATCTGAAGATATTGCATCTTCTACCGTAATGAAAATATTACATTCAATCCTTTCGTCCCGGGAATAAACATGATTTGTCCATGTCGAATTATTTATAAATTCATATAACTCCTGCTGTAAGGTTTGAAATAATTGCTGATAAGTTGTACCCGGTAATCGAGCATAATTTACCTGTATCCTGCAGTCTAACTCCTGAGCATAAACTCCGGTTATTAAAAGAAAATTAAAAAATATTATCAGAATATATTTCATAAAATTATCTTTTTGTCAGTTGTTTGGTTATGTTTTTATAATTTATTTATATCAGAAAATTCCATTTCTAAATGGTCTGCAATATCTTTTGCAACAATCCTTTTCTGTTTTTTTACAAACTCGTATTTTCGTTTTTTATTGTAAATTATTGTAATTTTATTAAAGTCTGAATTGAAACAAGTATTTTTATCATTCAAAGAATTTAATACTACAAAATTAAGATTTTTTTTCTTAAGTTTCAAAACCGCATTATCGATTTCATTTTCTTTTTCAAGAGCAAATCCTGCAAGAATCTGATTTTTTTGCTTTAAACTTCCGAGTTTTTCCGCAATATCTTTTGTAGGTTTAAGTTCAATTTTTAAATTGTTTTTCTCCCTTTTTATTTTATTATCAACAACTTTCACAGGAGTATAGTCGGCAACAGCGGCAGACATAATTGCGGCATCATATTTTTTAAAAATATCAACGCATACATCATACATTTCTTGTGCAGAATCAGTTCGTATAAGTTTAATTTTTTTATTTGATAAAGTCTGGTTGCCCGGTCCTGATACAAGGCATACTTCTGCTCCTCTGTCTGCAAGTTCTTCGGCTATTGCGTATCCCATTTTTCCGGAAGAATAATTTCCTATAAATCTGACGGCATCAATTTTTTCGTAACTTGGTCCTGCGGTAATTAAAATTTTTTTGTTTTTTAATGTTTTTTTTT
>SLSH01000307.1 GCA_007130555.1 Bacteroidales bacterium | reverse complement strand
TATATGCACTTAACAATTAAAAAGCATTTAAGAGCTCAGGAAATTGCAATGGAAAATCAATTGCCTTGTGTATATCTTGTTGATTCGGGAGGTGCTTTTTTACCCGAACAGGATACGGTTTTTCCCGACAGAGACCATTTTGGCAGATTTTTTTATAATCAGGCTAAACTGTCGGCAGCAGGAATTCCCCAAATATCAGCAGTATTAGGTTCATGTACAGCAGGAGGAGCTTATGTTCCTGCAATGAGTGACGAAACTGTAATTGTAAAAAATCAGGGAACTATTTTCCTCGGAGGACCCCCTCTTGTTAAAGCTGCCACAGGCGAAATAGTTACTCCCGAAGAACTCGGAGGAGCCGAAGTACACACATCAATCTCAGGAGTGGCAGACCATTTTGCAGAAAACGACCAACATGCAATTCAGATTTTAAGAAATATTTTTGAATCAATGAAATTCAAAAAGAAACAAATGCTTGACCTCTCTCCTATCGAAGAACCTGCATACGATCCCGAAGAATTATACGGAATTGCTCCGGTTGATTTTAAAAACCTTATTGACCCGAGAGAAATTATTATGCGTATGGTTGACGGAAGTAAGTTCCACGAGTTTAAAGCAAAATACGGAACTACAATTTGTACGGGATTTGCAAGAATAATGGGCTTTCCGGTAGGTATCATTGCTAATCACGGGGTGTTATTCTCCGAATCGGCATTAAAAGCTACGCATTTTATTGAATTATGTACTTCCAAAAAAATTCCTTTACTTTTTCTTCAGAATATTACGGGATTTATTGTAGGTAAAAATTACGAACAAAAAGGAATTGCAAAAGACGGGGCAAAAATGGTTCATGCTGTTGCAAATGCAGATGTTCCGAAATTTACTGTGATTTTTGGAGGCTCGTTTGGAGCAGGAAACTATGGAATGGCAGGACGTGCATACGGACCAAGACTGCTTTTTATGTGGCCCAATGCAAAAATCTCGGTTATGGGAGGAAAACAAGCGGCGATAGTTCTTACAACAGTTAAGGAAGATCAATACCGTTCAAAAGGACAAGAACCGCCTCCAGGAGAAATTGAAGCACTCAGAAAAAAAATCGAAGATAAATACGAATACGAAGGCTCCGCTTATTACAGTACGGCAAGATTATGGGATGACGGAATAATTGACCCCGTTAATACAAGAAAAGTATTGGCTATGGGAATTGCAGCATCTCTTAATAAAAAATATCCCGAACAAAAATACGGAGTTTTCAGAATGTAAAAATTTGTTAATAATTATAATATGAAGAAATACGAAACTATCGAATTTGAATTAAAAGAAAGCATCGGAACAATATGGCTGAACCGCCCCGATGTACGCAATGCCTTAAACGAAAAAATGATTTCGGAAATAATTGACTGCTTTGATGAAATAAATGATATGCAGGATTTAAGAATTGTAATTCTGAGAGGCAGGGGAAAATCATTTTGTGCAGGTGCAGACCTGAATTATATGAAAGGAATAGCAAAATTCGGTTTTGATGAAAATTATGAAGACAGCAAAAAACTCGCTAAATGTTTTAACGTAATTTACAGATGCCCGAAACCAACAATTGCAGTTGTTCATGGTGCTGCTATCGGTGGCGCAAACGGACTTTTGGCTGCATGCGATTTTGTTTATTGCACCGATGATACAAAATTTGCTTTCAGCGAAGTAAAACTCGGAATTGCTCCGGCTACCATATCTCTTTATGTAATTAAAAGAATTGGAGAATACGGCTCACGCGACTTAATGATTACAGGAAGGGTATTTACAGGGAAAGAAGCCGAATGGTATCGTCTTGCAAATAAATCATTACCTACCGAAGAACTTGAAAATTATTTAAATGAGATAATTAAATCCTTATTAAGCAGTGGTCCCGAAGCAATTACTGCATGTAAAAAACTTATTTACAATATTTGTAATAATATGGATTTTGAACAGGCAATAGATTATACTTGTAAAACTATTGCAGAATTAAGAGCATCCGGTGAAGGGCAGGAAGGAATGGCTTCGTTTCTTGAAAAACGTAGCCCCCGCTGGGTAATCGAATAAAAATGAATTAAAAATAAAAAATAATGAAGAAAAGAAAAATAGAATTCAGTCTGTTATACAGAGATATGTGGCAGTCATCCGGAAAATATGTTCCGAGAGTTGACCAGTTAACACGTATTGCCCCTGTTATTATTGATATGGGCTGTTTTTCCAGAATAGAAAGTAACGGAGGAGCATTTGAGCAAGTAAATCTGCTTTTCGGAGAAAATCCGAATAAAGCTGTTCGCGAGTGGGTTAAACCTTTTAATAAAGCAGGTATTAAAACCCATATGCTTGAGCGTGCCCTTAACGGTATCAGAATGTTTCCCGTTCCTGCAGACGTGCGTCAGCTTATGTATAAAGTTAAAAAAGCTCAGGGTGTTGATATTGCACGTTCATTTTGCGGATTAAATGACCCGCGTAATCTGGAACTTTCGATAAAATATGCAAAAGAAGCAGGAATGATATCTCAGGCAGCTCTTAGTATTACTCATTCTGCCGTTCACACTGTTCCGTATTTTATGAAAGTGGTTGACAAAGCCGTTGAACTTGGGACAGATGAAATTTGTCTGAAAGATATGGCAGGCATCGGTCGTCCTGTTACAACAGGAAAACTGGTACATGCAATTAAAAAGAAATATCCGAAAATGATTGTACAGTATCACGGACATTCAGGTCCCGGATTTTCGGTTGCTTCAATGCTGGAAGCGGCAAAAGCAGGTGCAGATATTATTGATGTGGCTATGGAACCGCTTTCGTGGGGAATGAGCCATCCTGATGTAATTACTATTCAAAAAATGCTCGATGATGCAGGATTTGAAGTCCCCGAAATCAATATGAAAGCATATATGGAAGCTAGAGCATTGACTCAGGAATTTATTGACGATTTTCTCGGATATTTTATAGACCCGAAAAATAGATATATCTCATCTTTAATGATAGACAGCGGACTGCCCGGCGGTATGATGGGGAGTCTTATGGCTGACCTTAAAGGAATTCATCAGGCAATAAATATTGCACTTGAATCAACAGGTAAAAAAACTCTTAACGAAGACGAACTGTTAATAAAACTTTTCGACGAAGTTACATATATATGGCCCATGATGGGATATCCGCCTCT
>SLSH01000195.1 GCA_007130555.1 Bacteroidales bacterium | reverse complement strand
TAATAATTTTAATTTCTACAAAAATAAAAATAAATATATTATATGAAAGATTTTTTTAAGAGGATTTAATATATAGAAATTAAATCCATTTTTTCATTTATAAAAAAAAATATAAATTTGCATTTAATTTAAATCAACTCTTATGAATATAATTCTTTCTGATGCCGGACTTCATAAAAGATTTTTGCCTCTGTCATACACCAGAGCAATTGCAGATTTCAGAGTAGGGATACTTACAATTAAAGAAAAATGGGAAAAATTTCTGAATTCCGAAGTATCTGTATTGACAGAAAATTATTTGCAGGAAAAATATAATCTGAAAATTAATTCAAAAAATATTATTGTAAATGCATCTGTTATACCTGATGAAGCTCTTATTAAAGAAATTACGGAACTTGATAAACCTGCCCTTGTAAAAGAAGATACTGTTATCTGTTTTGCTTGCGGTAAAAATATTGATGTGGATTTTAATGTAATTCCTGCCGAATATAAAAAATATACTTCCGAAATCAAAATTCTTAAGTATTTGCCTTCAATTTTTTTGATGAATGATGCAGAAATCAAAGCGGATTTTAAATTAATCACAAAAGAACGAAAATCTCAAAAATTAAGTAATACAAACATAGTAATCGGAAGTACCGATGAAATATTTCTTGAAGAAGGCAGTTTTGTTGAAGCATGTACATTAAATACAACAGGCGGACCTGTTTATATCGGAAAAAACTCGCAATTAATGGAAGGAACAAATATTCGGGGTGCATTTGCTTTATGCGAGGATTCAATTGTAAAAATGGGAGCTAAAATATACGGAGCAACCACTATCGGACCGGGTTCTAAAGTCGGCGGGGAAATCAACAATTCCGTGTTTTTTGCTAATTCAAATAAAGCACATGACGGATTTTTGGGAAATTCCGTAATAGGCGAATGGTGTAATCTCGGAGCAGATACAAATAATTCAAACCTAAAAAATAATTATTCAAACGTAAAAATATGGAATTACGAAAAAGAAGAATTTTCTGATACCAAATTGCAATTCTGCGGATTATTTATGGGCGACCATTCTAAATCAGGCATAAATACAATGTTTAATACAGGTACGGTTGTCGGTTTTTCTGCAAACATTTTCGGAGCAGGATTTCCAAGAAATGTTATTCCGTCATTCTCATGGGGAGGGCATGCCGGAATAAAAGAATATAAAATTGATAAAGCTTTGGAAACTATTCAAAAAGTAATAGAACGCAGAAATCTAAAGCTATCCGATACAGATATTAAAATAATCAATCATATTTACAAAATATGTTCGGGAAATAAGATGAAATGAACATTTTAATTAGTATCCAGTTAATACAATGGCATACTAATTGACATATATAATAATATACAAACGATAAACGCGTTTATGCCAAATTGTCATATATTAAAAAATTAAATTAAATTAAGCTTGATAAAACTTCCTTGATTCAAATAATTAAATAAAAAATTATGAAACAAATAAAATACCCAAATATAATTTCATATTTGGATTCTGAAATTGAAAATAATCCGGGAATAATCCCGATAATAACAGACGAAAACGCCGATAATCTGGATATTAATAAAATTCCCGATGAATTGCCCATACTACCATTAAGAAACACAGTATTATTTCCCGGGGTAGTAATTCCATTAACTATAGGCAGAGACAGGTCATTTAAATTAATCAGAGATATTCAGCGAAGCACAAAACTATTCGGAGCAATAGGGCAAAAAGATGCTCAGCAGGAAGAACCTGCTCCAAACGACCTTTATAAATTAGGGACAATTGCAGAAATTCTTAAAGTTATTGAAATGCCTGATGATACAATTTCGGTTATAATACAAGGCAAATACAGATTTAAAACTGAACAATACACACAATTAGACCCATATTATAAAGCAAAAATTAAAGTTACGCCTGAGATTAAGCCTGAGTCTGAAGACAAGAATTTTTCTGCAATTATAGGTTCACTTAAAGAACTATCTCTGAAAATCGTTAAACTTAGTGCTGCAATACCGCATGAAGTATCTTTTGCATTAAAAAATATTAAAAATTCTTCGTTCTTAATAAATTTTATCAGTTCAAATAGTGATATTTCCCCTGAAGAAAAACAAAAATTGCTTGAAATTAACGATGTTAAAGAAAGAGCTGTTCTACTTCTTGACATTTTGTCAAAGCAAGTGCAAAAGCTTGAACTTCAAGGTGAAATCCAATCAAAAGTAAAAAAAGAACTAAGTAAGCAACAAAAGGAATTTCTTTTACATCAGCAGATGAAAACCATTCAGCAGGAGCTTGGAGGAAATCCTTCCGAACAGGAAATGAAAAACCTCGAAGAAAAAGGGAAAAATAAGAAATGGTCAAAAGAAGTTGAAGCTCATTTTTCAAAAGAATTAAAAAAAATTAACTACCTAAATCCTGCATCTGCGGAATATTCGGTTCAAATAAATTATCTTAATACAATTCTGGATTTACCCTGGGACGATTATACAAAAGATAATTTTGACCTGAAAAATGCCAAAAAAGTACTTGATGAAGACCACTACGGACTGGAAATTGTTAAAGAACGAATCCTTGAGCATCTTGCCGTATTAAAACTTAAAGGAGATTTTAAATCTCCAATAATTTGTTTGCACGGACCTCCGGGAGTGGGAAAAACTTCTCTCGGTAAAAGTGTTGCAAGAGCATTAAGCAGAGAATATGTCAGAATGTCGCTTGGAGGACTAAAAGATGAATCTGAAATAAGAGGACACCGAAAAACTTACATCGGAGCAATGCCGGGAAGAATAATTCAAAATATTAAAAAAGCAAAATCTTCGAATCCTGTCTTTGTATTAGACGAAATAGATAAAGTAGGCAGTGATTTCAGAGGAGACCCTTCTTCGGCTTTATTAGAAGTTTTAGATCCTGAACAAAATTTCGAATTTCATGACAATTTTCTGGAAATTGAATACGACCTTTCAAGAGTTATGTTTATTGCAACTGCAAATACTATAAATACCATTAGCCCTGCATTACGAGACAGAATGGAATTAATAGAAATGAGCGGATATATTGTTGAGGAAAAACTTGAAATCGCAAAAAGGCATTTAATTCCAAATCAACTTAAAAATCATGGTTTAACAAAGCATAAAATAGTTATTGAAGACAAAACCATTATT
>SLSH01000180.1 GCA_007130555.1 Bacteroidales bacterium | reverse complement strand
CTTTGATAGTAAAACCTACGGAAGATATTACAATATGTGACGGAATGGATGCAGAAATCGGAATAGCAGTAATTTCGGGAGGAAATCCTCCTTATACAATTTACTGGAGCAACGGAGGAAGTGGCATGACTACTAACGTCAGTCCGCTTGAAACTACAACATATACGGCTACAGTAGTTGATGCAGAAGATTGCGAAGAAGTTATAGTTGAAATAACAGTATTTGTTCTTGACAAAATAGAAATAGAAGTTTCTACAAATACTGATATTGTTTGTCCCGGCGATACGGTTAATTTTAATGTGGAAATTACAGGCGGAGGAGTTAGTGGAAATGTCGTATTTGTAAATGATTCATTAATGAATTTACCAATAAGCATACCCGTTTACAATGATACTGTTTTTACATTTACGGCGTATGATACTTGTGAATTTAACAGTGTTACTACACAATACCTGATAAATGCACATCCTTTACCTCCGATTTCTATAAGTGCAGATAAAACAAGCGGTTGTTCGCCTTTAACCGTTCAGTTTACAGAACATAGTCCTGATGTAGGACAAACATATATATGGGATTTTGATACAGGAGATGTTGAAAATCTTTCTTTTTATAAAAATCCTATACATACTTTTTATAATGCAACTTCGTACAGGGTAAAATTAAGCGTAAAATCAGTTGAAGGCTGTGTTAATGACACTTCTATAAGTATAACCGTATTTCCGATTCCTGAGGTTAATTTTACGGCATCATCAGCAAATCTGAGTTTATTATCTCCCATAGTTAATTTTACAAATCTTACCATAGGAGGATATTTTTATAACTGGACTTTTGGAGACGGAGGAACCAGTTCTGCAACACATCCGACACATTCTTATCATGCTCCCGGATTGTACTATGTTCAACTTGAGGCTATTTCTTTGCATGGTTGTGCCGATACGGCAGGGATGAGAATTAATGTAACATCGGATATAGCCGTTTGGGCACCTACAGCTTTTACTCCCAATAGAGACGGATTAAACGAAACATTTAAAGTTTTTGTAACGGAAATTGATTTTAGAACATACGAGTTATTTGTATATAACAGGTGGGGCGAGATAGTATTCTATGGAAACGATTATGACGTATCATGGGACGGTACTTATAATGATATGGATTGTCCTGACGGGATCTATGCATGGGCAATTGTGTTTTTTGATAAATACGGAAACGAATACATTAAAACCGGTACTGTTACATTAATTAGATAGAGTAAATATTGAAAAATTAAACTTCATAACACTTATATTATTAACTAAGCATTTATAAAGAATTATGAAACTACCGGTTATTCAGGATGCAAATCTGAAAGATAAAATTGTATTGGTCAGAGTGGACCATAATGTGGTTAAATCAGGGGTTATTCACGACCCGTATAGAATTGATGCAACAATAGGAACGCTTTTTCATATAGTCGCAAAAGGCGGAAAACTAATTCTTATGACACACATAGGAAGACCTAAGGATAAAAAAACAAAAAAAATTACAATTGACGATAAATCTTCTATAAAACCAATTGTAGATTATTTAAAAGAAAAACTGCATATTAGTATTAAAGTTCCGGAATTTTATTCACATAATGATGAGGGATATCTTAGTATTGAAACAAATGTCAATCATCTGATACGTGAATTGCGAAACGATATCCTGGATGCAGTTTATCTCCCAAATACTAGATGGTTTAAAGGAGAGGAAGCTGACGAAAAAGAACAAGACAGATTTGCAAATCAACTTGCAGGATTAGCAGACATATTTGTTAATGACGCTTTCGGTAGTTGGCAACCACACGCTTCAACTGTCGGAGTAAATAAATACCTGCCATCTTATGCTGGATTTTTGATGCAAAAAGAAATTGAAAATCTGGAACGTATTTTTAATGCAGATAAACCATTTGTGGCAATTGTTGCAGGAAGTAAATTTGATACGAAAATTGACCCCCTTTATGTTTTATTGCAAAATGCAGATAAATTAATATTAGGAGGAGTAATCTATAACGCTTATTTATGTGCAAAATACAATATCTCAATAAAAGGTATTGATGAGAAAGACCTGGAACATGCCAAAAAATTTGTTGAATATTCTGAAAAATATCCCGGTAAAATTATCGAATTGCCTTATATTGTCGAATCAGATACATTGGAAGATAAAATAGAAGGAAAATACAGAACCCATTATATTAAAGAATTAAAATCCGGCACAAAATTAAATTATGTTTTGGATGTTGACCCAAAATCGTTTGATTACAAAGGAATTAAAGAAGTCTTTGACAATGCCAAAACAGTTTTTGTTAATGCAGTTATGGGGTTTACTCCTTATTTTAATGAAGGAACCATTGCATTAGACAGCTTAATTGATACGAATTACGAAGCAGTTAAACTTTATGGAGGCGGTGATACAATGCAG
The DNA here is from genome assembly GCA_007130555.1 of Bacteroidales bacterium. GTDB lineage: Bacteria > Bacteroidota > Bacteroidia > Bacteroidales > ML635J-15 > SLSH01. The sequence goes on along the minus strand of SLSH01000180.1, from coordinate 742 downwards.
GAACTGAAACGCTTGTTGCCGGGATTATACATTATGGCTTTAGACAGTCCAAAGTATTATATATTTACAGGAGGAGGTGCTGTTTTAAAAGCAATAGAAAAAGGCACACACCTGGGAATTGCTCCGATAAAAAAATTATTAAAGTACAGAAAAAAAAAATAAGAATAAAATCATAAAAAAAACTGCCTCATTTTTATTGAGGCAGTTTTTTTTTATGGTAACAATGATAATCTAATTGACAATTATTTTTTCAATAATTGTTTCTTTGGCATTTACCAGTCTGATAAAATAAACACCGGCAGGCACATCAATATTTATTTCTTTTTGATTTTCCTTATTGCTTACATCTTCTTTAAGAATAATACTGCCTTTGGTGTCATATATTTCATAACTTAATTTACCATCAATGTTCGAAAAATCAATTACAAACATTCCGTTATTTGGATTAGGATAAATATTTATACGACTATCTTTATGAGTTATAATACCTACTTCAATATCAACGGTAATTGTAAACTCACAAGAGTTTTCGCAACCTGTTTCTGGGTCGGTAAATGTATAAGTAATTACATATTCGCCATTTTCTAATCCGTCAGGGTCAAATATTCCATCTGTTACGCCTTCACCTGAATAAGTTCCGCCTTCATGAGTGGGATCCGTAAGATCTACCGGTTCATTTACTTCAACAGTGAAATCATCAGGACAAGTTACAATCGGTAATTCATTTACGGTAATTGAGAAT
>SLSH01000063.1 GCA_007130555.1 Bacteroidales bacterium | reverse complement strand
TAAAAAAATATTAAATTAAGAAATAATTATGCATAAACTATATTTTTTTATTTTACCTATTTTAATTTTTATGACAACTACAATTAATTGTAATTCACAAGATTTTGTTAGAAGAATAGATTTACATGTAATACCACTTCATTACGTATTCAAGAAAAGTATTTTACCAAGTGAAGTTAAAAAAAATGCAAAAGTAAAAATAACTTTAAAGGAATCCATGATAAAATTAGAAATGCATGACTTTTTGAATTTAATAAAAGAAATAGATGAAAAATCAAATGAAGAAATAGCTGAAGATTATAGGATTGTTTGCATAATAAGAAAATTTATAGGAAAAGAAATTTTGTATTTTAATCAATTTGGAGATTTTAAATATAAAGGGAAAACTTATAAAAATGAATTATTAAAATCATTTGTCTTTGATCATTTGCCCGAATCCTGTAAATAATATAGGATACGTGGTAGCAGATTTCCGAGCCAAAAAAAACTTATTAACACCCCCCTCTCCCCGCTTTAATCTATTAGTATTACTGTATTTGTGTAGTTTTTTTATTGATTACCCCCCAACACCCCTCTTGGTCTGTTTTTAAGTGGTTTTTAAAGGGATTAAAACCAAAGCAAAAACCAAAAAGAAACCGAAAAAACCAACTAAAACAAGCAAAAAAATCAAAGAAAAAACCCGAAACCCGAACCCTACATCAGAACCAAATCCCACCACCAAACAATAAAAACAAAAGATATTAAACTTTTTAATATGGATACTTTTCGGTTAATATATAAAAAAGCGTGGAAAAAGAAATCTGTCAAACATTATTGATAAATATGTAATAGGCTCAATTACAGCTAATTATATAATTTGCAGTAAGGTTTTGCCATGTATTAAAAAAAAACTTTTAAATTTGCGATATGAAAAAAAGGAGTTTGTTTTTTATTTTCCTGTTTATATGGATTTTATCTGTTTGTCAGGATGGTTCCGGCAGACTGGTAATTTTACATACTAATGATTTGCACAGTAATATAACAGGCTTATCTCCCGAAATTGAGTATAACCCTTGTGCAACAGGAATTGACCAAACAAGAGGCGGTTTTTCGAGAATTGCAGGAATAATACAGGAAGAAAAAGATAAAAATCCCGATAATCTTTTAGTGCTGGATGCAGGAGATTTTTTAATGGGAACATTTTTTCATGCAATCGAAAATCAAACAGGATTCCAGCTTCCGCTAATGAAAAAAATGGGATATGATGTGATTGGTTTGGGAAATCACGAGTTTGACTTTGGTCCTGATATTTTTGCCGAAATCGTAAATAAATCTTTTCAGAATAACGAAATCCCGTTATTAACTTTGGCAAATATAAAATTCAGTAAAAATAAGCAAGGAGATAAAAAATTAAAAAATCTGTATGAAAACGGAATAATCCGTAATTATCATATCCTTGAAAGAGGTGGTCTTAAAATCGGAGTATTCGGTTTAATCGGAGAAAATGCTTCCGATGTTGTACCAAATATATATCCAGCAGAATTTACAAATCACATAAAAACCGCAAAAAAAACTGTCAGAAAATTAAGAAGAAAAGAAAAAGTTGATATGGTAATATGTTTATCTCACGGGGGTATTAAAAAAAATAAGAAGGACAAATGGACAGGAGATGATGTTAAACTGGCTGAAAAAGTTAAAGGAATTGATATAATAATCAGCGGACATTCGCATACATTTTTACCCGAACCGATATGGATAGATGAAACTGTTATTGTTCAGGCAGGTGCATACGGAAAAAACATCGGACGTTTGGAATTATCTTTTCATAATCAAAAAATATTACAAGCAAAATATCAATTGCTTAAAGTTGACAGCAGTATTAAAGGAGATTGTTACATTCACAGAGATATTGCAAATCAAATCAGATTGATTGATGAAAAAATATTAAGACCAATGGGACTGGGATATTATCTGTCGATTGCCGAAACAGATTACGGACTTTATCATGACAGAAATCCCAAAAAAACAGATAGCAATCTTGGACCATTTATTGCCGATGCAATACACTATTATATTAATAATCATTCAGGAGTAAAAACAGATATAGCAATGATTGCATCAGGGGTAATCCGTAGCGACTTAAAACCCGGTAATAACGGAATACTGATTGCATCGGATATTTTCAGACTTGTAAGTCTCGGTTACGGAGATGACAGCATCCCCGGATATCCTTTGGCACAAATATTCTTAACCGCAAGAGAACTTAAAAGATTAACCGAAGTACTTCTGATTGCAAAAAATAAATCAATGAGAAAACATTGCTATTTCTCGGGTATAAATATTTTTTATGATGAAAACAAAAGATTTTTGCGGAAAGTCCGAAAAATTGAAATTGACGGAAAAGAAATTGACTTAAGAAGAAGAAACAAACAACTATATGGCATTGTTGCAAATTCACGTATGCTGGAATCTTTCGGAATGATAAAAAAAATGAGTTCGGGCTTAGTCAGAATAACACCGAAAAACGCAGAAGGAAACAAAATAAAAAACACCAAAGATGCATGGATTGATTTTAATCCCGAAAAAAACGGAATTCAGGAAGGCAAAGAATGGACAGCAATTATAAAATATATCGGAACTTTTGAAGATAAAACAGGAAATAATATCAATAATTTTCCCGAAAAATATTCAGAATCAATAATAAGAATAATACAGGTTGAAAAATGATGGAAACTATTTTATGGGTAGGATTTTCGCAAAGTCTTTTTGCTGCGATATTGATATCAGCTAAAAAAAATATTGCTGTTAGCGATAGAATATTAGTGGCATGGTTAAGTTTGTTGGCAATAGAATTCTTAACCTGTATTTTTGATTACAAAATATTTGGAGTCCCTTTATTGTCAAGTTCTTTCTTATTGTTTAATCCCGCATTTTATCTATACGTCAAATCTCTTACCGACAGAGACTTTAAAATTAAAACAATACAGTTGTTACACCTGTTGCCTTTTTTGTTTTTCGAAATATTTGCATACGTAATAAAAGAAACAATTTCGTTAAATTATTTTTTTGACCCGGATAAAACTTTTGGTTTTAGATTAGCATTTGCAATATCAAACATTTTTTCATGGCTGATTTATAATTTATTAATTATTAAAATTCTTTTTAAACACAGAAAATATATTTTTCATGAATTTTCAAATTT
>SLSH01000362.1 GCA_007130555.1 Bacteroidales bacterium | reverse complement strand
GATGATGATCTGGTTCCAAGGATTTATTGGACGAGCAACCCGGGCGAGCTTGCCATTGTAAAAATGAACAGGCAGCAAAATCATCTTGAACTCCATTTTTTTGATGCTACTTCCGGGGCAGGATCGTTGATTATGGAAGAGACTGCTGAACACGGGTGGATTGATATATTTGATTTTTTTTTGTATGTTTGTTAAGATTTATTTAATAACAATAAAAAACCTGTTTTTCTATGAAAAAATTAATAATTATTAAAGCTTTTTTAATGCTTGGCATTATTGGAATTAGCCAAACAACGGAGCATTTCTCATACCGGCAGGCATTAATAACTGACAGCGTCAGATGTATTGCGGTTGATAATAATAATGTCTGGATTGGTACAGTTTTCGGCATTACAATGTTTGACGGAAACGATTTTATAAGTTTTAACACTAATGACGGCATCGGGGATAATTTAGTATATGATATTCATGTACATAGTTCAGGAGTGATATATGCTGCTACCGCAGGCGGATTATCGCAGTACGAAGACGGTTCATGGACAAATATGAATATTGGTGACGGAATGCCTTCAAATGTTATCTGGAGTGTAACCGAAGATACAGACGGAAGAATATGGATAGGAACATCGGATGTAGGTGTGGCATACTATCAGGCAGGTATCTGGCATCAGTTTTCTACAAGCCACGGATTAATATCAAATTCCGTAAGAACAATTCTATCCGATAGAATAGGTAATATGTGGTTCGGAACAGGTAATGGAATATCCGTTTATGACGGAGAAAATTTTACGACACACAATATGTCAACAGGATTACCGGGAACAATTATTAATGATATTATTCAGTTGGATAACGGAAATATTGCTGTTGCTACAAACGGTGGTGTAGGAGTTTTTAACTATAATTCATGGGAAAATATTAAAACAGAAGACGGATTACCGGCTGCAAACATACTTAGCATAAGGCAGGATTACGAAATGAATCTGATTATGGGTAGTGCTTCGGGTTTAATAATATACAACGGAAATAGTTTTGAATTATTCAATTATGATGACGGACTCGCAAATAATATCGTAACTAAAGTTGAAATTACTAAAGCAGGAGACAATAAAATATGGTGTACCTCTCCTTTTAGCGGAGTTACGGTTTACGATAATAACAATACATTTATTATTTACAGAAAAAATAAAAATATAATAAATGATAATGTAAATGTAATTACTGTTGACGATGAAAATATTGTCTGGATAGGAACCGGTAACGGATTAAACAGAGTGGATGACTTGCACTGGAGATCATATCAAACAAAAGACGGTCTAATTAATAACGATATTACTGCTGTTCATAAAGATATTACAGGAAATATTTGGATTGGAACAACAAACGGAATAAGTGTAATTGACGGACAAAATATTACAAATATTTCCACATCAGAAGGTTTGCCGCATCAACAAATAAATGGGATTACTTCCGACCCGTTGGGTAAAGTATATGTAGCAACAGAAAACAAGTTAACACTTATTGAGGACATGGCTGTTACAAATACTTACGGAACAGAGGAAGGATTATTTCATAATAAAATAAATAATATTCATTATGAAAATAACCGTCTGTGGCTTTTATTTGATGAAGCCATTCAATATATTTCTGGGACGGATACTATTGATGTTACAGATGACGGTTGTGTTTTAAATCAGAATTCAGGCAAAGCCGTTTGCTATAATTGTACTGATGGACAGTATTTTGGTACGGATTACAGCCTCAGATTATTTAAAAACGGAACTGAAGAAACAAATTGCTGGGAGCATCCTTATCCCGGTACTGCCACAATTATGTCAATAGTTGAAACCGATGACGGATTATTATGTTCTTTTGATAACGGAAAAGTTCATCTTTTCGACGGAATAACATGGACAGAAATATCCACAGACTTTGATGTGTCTTTTATTGCTGATTATAACAAACAATATTTGTGGTGGGGATATCAATCGGAAGGAGTAGCAAAAGAATGTATTAATTGCTCCGAAACAATTGAATTTACTGCAACTTCTCCTGACTGTCATGGAACCGCTAATGGCTCTGTACAAATAACTTCCCCGGCAGGTACTGAATATTCAATTGATAACGGACAAACCTGGCAAATTAGTTCATTGTTCGAAAATTTATACGGAGGATATAAACACATAATTGTAAAAAATGATGCGGATAATATTATTGCGGATTCCTTAATATATCTTGAATTTTACAATCATATTACAAACGCAACTATTACTATTTCGCAGATTGATTGTTATGCAAACGATAACGGTTCCGTTATTCTGGAATACGATTTTACAGGTTCGCATAAATGGGAAAATGAAAATACGACAATTCTCGAAAGAACGGGTTTAGGTCCGGGAATATATTCAGTTACAATATCCGATAATGCTTCCTGCGAAATTATATTGGAAAATAAAATTATTGAACCTGCACAACTTTTGATTAGCGAATATTACGAAGATGTTTCTTGTCATGGATTTGATGACGGACTAATCGAACTGACAATATCGGGAGGAGTACTGCCTTACGATATTGAATGGAGTACAGGGCATACCGAACAAAATATTTATGATTTGTCAGGAAACACATACAGTTATACCATAACTGACGCTAATAATTGTTCGAATAATAACAGTATTGAAATACTTGAACCGACTCTTTTGGGGGTTTCCGATAATATTCAGAATGTTTTTTGCTACGGAGAATCAACCGGCTCTGTTATCATAGAGGTTAGCGGTGGTAAACCTCCTTATCAAATTGTCTGGAGTCCCCATGAATTTGTAGATAACGGAAATATTACAAATGCCGTGGCAGGTACTTATCATCTTACGGTTACAGATTCAAATGAATGTGTATTTACAGAGGCATATACAATCGGACAACCGGATGTTTTTGAAATTTCCGGAGAAAATGTTGTTAATGTTTATTGTTACGGAGAAGAAACAGGCGAAATTGAAATTCAAATAACCGGAGGTTACGGAGATTATGAATTATTGTGGATTAAAGACGAAGAAACAGAAGCATACTCAAACGAACAAAATCTTTATAATATCGGAACGGGAACATATTATGTAACTATAACAGATGAAAATTTATGTAGTATTACTGCCGAATATGAAATTACTCAATCTCCTGAATTAATTGTAAGCATCG
>SLSH01000103.1 GCA_007130555.1 Bacteroidales bacterium | reverse complement strand
TTCTTCTGCTTTTGCATTTGCTTTTCTTAATTCTTGGATAAGCTCTGTCCTTTCTGTCGTATCTCTGATAATTGACATTATTGCATTATCTCCATAAAAAGGAAAGGGTATTGTAGTAACCTCCACAGAAATTTCTCTACCATCCTGTCCTATAAAAATCTGTTCAACAGGTTCTGCTATAATATTTTCTTTCAAAACTTTAAATATCCGTGATTTAACCAAAGCATGATAATCACCTCTGATAAAATTAAAAATAGGCTTACCAATCAAATCATCCTTATTAACAGCATTATAATATTTCACGACAAAATTATTAAGAAATACAATTTTTCCGTCTTTGTGAATTACTATACCTTCGGGCATTGCATCAACCAATATCCTATATTTATATTCGCTTTCTTCTAATTCTTTTTCTTTCTGTTTTTGTATAGTAATATCCTCAACTGTTCCTACATAATATTCTGTTTCTCCCGAATCATTTTTTATCGCTTTTGCACTTTCTTTGACAAAAATTTCACTTTCGTCTTTTTTATACCATATTGTTTCATTGCCTATTATTTTACCATGCTCCTGTATTTTTTTCTTGAATTTCTGTCTGCTTTCAACAAATAATTTGAATTTCTCCAAATTTCTTTTTTGAAGTTCTCCCAGATTATCAAATCCCAACATCTTAACAAGAGCCTGATTGGCATATATTATTTCTCCCGATAAACTTGTCTGATATAACCCAATTGTTGTGTTTTCATATATCTGACTAACATATTCCGGTTTTACACTCTCGCTTTTTAAAGCCTTTAATTCTAATTTTAATAGGGAATTTTCATTTTGTAAATCTTTCAATATTTTTTCGTTTGATTTCATTATCATAATATGTTTACTATATTTTTTTTATTTAACTACAAACGGTTTTCTATTAATAATTGACTGACCTAAAGTCAATTCGTCTGTATATTGAAGTTCTTCTCCTATAGCGACACCCCTTGCCAGTAAAGTTATTTCTATATCGGAATTCTCCAGTTTTTTGTAAATATAAAAATTTGTTGTATCTCCTTCCATTGTTGTCGGCATTGCTAATATTAATTCGTTAATTATATTGCCGTTATCATTTATTCTACTTATTAATGAACTTATATTCAAATTATTCGGACCAATACCGTCAACAGGCGAAATCACTCCCCCCAGAACATGATACAATCCTTTATACTGCATTGTAGATTCTATTATCATTATATCATGAATATTTTCAACAACACATATTTTTGTATTATCTCTGCTTGTATTACTACAGATATGGCAAATATCATCATCCGAAATATTAGAACATATTTTACATATCTTTGTATCTTGTTTCATATGAATTATAGCATTACCAAATCGTTCAACTTCATCATAGTTCTTTTTCAATAAATGCAGTACCAACTTAAAAGCTGTTTTTCTTCCTATTCCCGGTAGTGAAGCAAATTGCGATACTGCCTCATCTAATAATCTGTTTGATTTTTTATCATTTAAAAACATCATAGTTATATATTCTTTTCATAAAAAATCCGCTTTACTTAATTTAATGTAATTATTGACAAATATAGATAATATTTCGGTTTACTTTTTTCAAAACTTAATTTATTTTTAAACATTATGACCATAATTAAATTATATGGTGCCAAATCTTTGAGGCAAATCCCTATGCCGTAAAAATTCATTGAATATCGAACAAAGATTAACGATTTTTGATTTAAGAATGAATGCGTCGCTATTACAAGATTTTTAATATCACGGTACTCCGTACCTGCTCTTAACAAATTGACGCCGCTACCGCAAAATGCATACTGAGTTTATCGAAGTACTGCATCTTGTGTAGCGGAACTTGCCCTGAAAGGGCAAAAGCATCAACATCGGACAAAGTCCGTATGTTGAACAAAAAAACAATCAAGCCCTGAAAGGGCGTAAGCAAAGGATTATCTGGCATTTTTGTAAAAATCAACAAATTTCTCCTCCCACGCCTTATACCGATTTTACAAATAATATAGTCCAACTTCGGAGAAGCCTCGTTGTCCTATTTATTTGTAGCATCGGTATTAACCATTCTTATAATATAGAACAGTCCTACGGACTATTCTATATTTAGAATTGGTATAAACAGTCGTGGTCGTCAAAATGACAGGCTTGGTGGCGTATGTTGTCGGCGACGTCGGGCAAATAAAGATAACAACCCGTAACAAGCGTAGCGCCGGTACAGGTTATAAAAACACACACTACCCGTTTTGGCGGGAAATTTGCTTTTTTTGCAAATTTCCCGATAAATCGGGACAAGCTATGACAAAACATAAAAAAGGTAACCTCTCAAATCTCTCGTATTACAAATTCTGGTAAGCTGTAAATTATAAAATTTTATCATGTACATATAAAATTATTACATATATTTTTTTATTTTTGTAAACTGATTTTATTAAAAATTATGTCTTATATCTTAAAATATAGTAAGAATATTCTGATTATTATAATTTTGTTATTCTTGTTTTCGTGTAACTCAAACGATGTTAACAACGAACAAAAAAACAAGAATAATAAAATAGACAGCTTATTATTAACTCTGGATTCATTACATCATGCAAATGTTGACTCTGCAATAAAATTTGCAGAAATAATAAACATGGAAATAATTCAATCGCAAAACACTGTACAGATTGTAAATTTTTTAAGTTTTTTAACCGAAGTATATCAGTATAGATTACCGAATGATGCAAAAGCATTGAATTATGCATCCAAAATATTAGAAAGAATGGCTTTGTATCCCGACGTAAGCTATGACAACCCATTTGTTTTTATAAATATCGGTAATATTCTATTGAAAAATGACTTTATTGATGAAGCAATTGAAATGTATTTTTATGCTCTTGAAATTCCTATGGATAATAAATTTACATTTGCCCTGATTTATAATAATATTGCCAGCTCTTATCTTAGACAAGAAAATTGTGAATTGTCAAAAAATTAATATGAAAAAGCCGAAGATTTTTTTGAAGACAAAAATCATTTAATACTTGCTCAAAATTATAATTACAGAATCAGACAATTATTAACATGTAAAGATTATGATTCAATTATTAATTATTCTCAAAAAGTACGCAATGTTTTGAACTACAATAAAAATAAATTTTCCGGTTATCAGGATAATGAACAAAACAGAGATTTATTG
>SLSH01000215.1 GCA_007130555.1 Bacteroidales bacterium | reverse complement strand
TTAATTTCTTTTTCTATTTTGTTTCGTAAATCATCGCAAGGAAAAAATTGTTCTGCTATTTGGTTTAACAATGAACATTTGGCTTTTTTACAATCTTCTATAACAGGAATAATTGCATTAAGGGAGTTTTTTAAATGTACAATTTCCCGTGGATTAATTCTTGCAACCGCAATTTTTGATGCCAGGCGTTCAATGTCTCCGATTTTATAAATATTATTATGAATTACCGTACGAAAATTTTCATTTTTAATAAAATATTCAACTATATTTTGTCTTTCATTTATTTCGTTAATATCTTTTAATGGCAGATTCAACCATCTTTTCAACATCCTCCCTCCCATTGGGGAAACTGTCATATCAAGAATGTCAATAAGACTTTTGCCTTCTTCGTTGTTTGAGTAAAATAATTCAAGATTTTTAATTGTAAATTTATCTAACCAAACAAACTTATCTTCGTCTATTCTTGATATGGATGTAATATGTCCTCTGCTGTTATGATGAGTAATATCGAGATAGTCAATAATTGCACCGGCAGCAATTATTCCATCAGTAAGTTTTTCTATTCCGAAACCTTTTAAAGACCCTGTCTTAAATTGAGTAGTAATTTTTTCTATGGCATTCTCTTCGGTAAAAACCCAGTCGTCAAGGTCATAAGTTGTAGGCAGGTCTTTAAAGTTATCTGAAAACTGTTTTTTTTTATTCTTTTCAAATAACACTTCTTTTGGTTTAAAGCTCTGAAGCAGTTTATCAGCATATTCTTTATTTCCCTGCGACACATAAAATTCTCCTGTAGAAATATCCAAAAAAGCTATACCGTAAAAATGTTTGCCGATATAAACACTTGCAAGGAAGTTATTTTCTTTTTGTTCGAGTACATTATCATTCATTGATACTCCGGGAGTAACCAGTTCTGTAATTCCTCTTTTTACAATACTTTTTGCAAATTTCGGGTCTTCAAGCTGTTCGCATATAGCTACTCTTTGTCCTGCACGTACGAGTTTTGGGAGATATGTATCTAATGCATGATACGGGAATCCTGCCAAATCGACATAAGAAGCGGCTCCGTTTGCTCTTTTGGTAAGAGTTATTCCAAGAATTTTTGAAGCAATTACGGCATCTTTATCAAAAGTTTCGTAAAAATCTCCTACGCGAAACAGAAGTATTGCATCGGGATGTTTTGCCTTAATGCCGTAAAATTGTTTCATCAAAGGTGTTTCTGATGATAATAGTTTATTTGCCATAATTAATTTAGAACTTCATTTTTTTATTAAGAAACCAATTTAATAAGCTCTGCGATTTATCTTTTCATAGTAATTTATAAATGATTTGTTTACGACTTTGTTGCCTCCCGGAGTAGGATAATTCCCTGTAAAGTACCAGTCTCCGTTATTATCAGGACAAGCTTTATGTAAATTGCTTATACTTTGAAAAATTATTTCAAATTTTGCATCAATTTCGTCTTTTTTTATAATCTCAGAGATTTTTTGAGAAATTTGTTCAACTGTAAAAGGATTGTATATATTTTTCACATAATTAATTATGTCTTCTTTCGGTAAATTTTCTTGGGCTTTACACTGGTCATAAACTTCTTTGATAACATGCTCCATATTATTTTCTTTTAAAAGTTCTATTGCCGCATTAAAAGCTACAAAGTCTCCAATTTTTGTCATATCAATTCCGTAACAATCGGGATAACGAATTTGAGGGGCAGATGAAACAATTATTATTTTTTTAGGATTTAATCTGTCAATAATTTTTAATATACTTTGTCTTAATGTAGTTCCTCTTACTATACTGTCGTCTATTATTACAAGAGTATCCGATTTTTCTTTTACCGTACCGTATGTAATATCGTAAATATGTTCTACCAGATTGTCCCTGTCTTCATCCTGAGTTATAAAGGTTCGTAATTTTAAATCTTTTACTGCAATTTTTTCGACACGAGGTCTGAAATTCAGAATTTTTTCCAATTCCGGTTTTTCAATATTTTTTTGTTCGGATATTTGTTTAAGTTTACTTTTATTCAATTCTGTTTCCAAAGCTTTAAGCATACCGTAAAATGCTATTTCTGCGGTATTTGGTATAAATGAGAATACGGTATTATCATAATCATAATTGATTTTTTCGAGTATTGCAGGGACAAGATATTCTCCGAGTTTTTTTCTTTCCTCATAAATATCAACGTCAGTACCTCTTGAAAAATATATTCTTTCAAAAGAACAGGCAGTTTTCTTTTCAGGCACTCTTATCATATGATTATGTATTGTCCCGTCCTTTTTAATAATCAAAACAGAACCGGGTTGTAGTTCTTTGATTTTTGATGCAGGTACATTTAAAGCTGTTTGTATTGGAGGTCTCTCACTTGCTACTACTGCAATTTCATTGTCATGATAATAAAATGCCGTTCTGATACCCCAGGGGTCTCTTAATACAAAAGCATCTCCATGTCCCAAAAATCCTGCCATAACATAACCTCCGTCCCAATTATTTGTTGCAGAGCGAAGAATTTTTGACAGGTCAATATTATCTTCAATTAACTTTGAAATTTTTGCATTACTGATATTTTTATTTTTATTTTCTCTGAATAATTTTTGATTTTCTTCGTCTAAATATAATCCTATTTCCTCAAGTGCAGTAACTGTATCCGTATAATCTTTCGGATGTTGCCCGAAATCAATTAAATATTGAAATAATTCATCTACATTAGTCAGATTAAAATTTCCACCCATTACCAAAGTTCTTGACCTCCAATTATTTAAACGCATAACAGGATGAACAACTTCTATATCATTATAACCAAAAGTTCCGTAACGCAAATGCCCCATATATAATTCACCGATAAAAGGCAGGTTATTTTTTATCCGGTCTATATCATTATTATCTTTGAGATTGATTTTTTTCAGTTCTTCTGTTTTTTCATAAATTCTGTCGAAAATATCAATTATAGGATTCATCCTTACTGACCTTTCTCTGTTTATATATTTTTCTCCCGGTGCCATATCAAGTTTTAAGCAAAGAGCTCCTGCTCCATCCTGACCACGATTATGTTGCTTTTCCATTAATAAATAAAGTTTGTTTAAGCCATACATTAAGCTTCCGTATTTTTTCTGATAATACGATAAAGGCTTTAATAAACGCATTACTACGACTCCGCACTCATGTTTTATTTGTTCACTCATTTTGGTAAATTATTTCTAAAATTATTTAA
>SLSH01000286.1 GCA_007130555.1 Bacteroidales bacterium | reverse complement strand
TCAAATCTCCGTAAGTTGTTATAATAACATCTTTTAAACGGCTGTACGCAATAGCTTTATCAATATATTTTTTATCGGTAACACATACAGGACAACCGGGACCTGATAAGAGTTTTATTTCGGAAGGTATCATTGATGGAATACCGAATTTTTGTATCGCCCATGTATGTCCGCCGCATACTTCCATTAAAGAGACCTTTTCTTTTGAAACGGAAAATATTTTATCAATCAGAATTTTTACCAATTCGGCATTTCTGTATTCATCAATATATTTCATGTTAGTTCGCTCTTTTATTTATTAATCGGATTTTTGTCCATTGTCTTCGTCAAGTTCCCTGATTAATCTTAATGTTTCAAGAGCTTCTTCTTCGCTTATTTTTTCTATGGCAAATCCTGTATGAACAAGCACATATTCTCCGAGCTTTACATCATCCAGTAACTGAATTGATGCTTCATACTCTGTTCCACCAACAGAAACAACAGCTTTATCTCCGTTTATTGATACTATTTTTGAAGGAATTCCCAAACACATAATCAGTCGTTTTTTTATTTAATTTTCAAAGTTTTTGGCAAAGATAAGACAAAAACAATAATAAAAAAAATCAAATGTACTGTTGGAAATCAGAATTTGAATTTGTAAAAAATGGTAAAGCAAAATATTATACCAAAAAAATCGTAATGTTTTTTAGTGATATTTTGTGTTTTGGTGCTTCTGTGGCAAAAAGAATGTTGAAATTTAGTCAGACAGCAGTAAACTATTCGCGGATTTAAGGTATTATATCAAAATATTTTTGTTGATTAGGTGATTGTGTGTTTTTTAATTAGTGTCTGTCCATAAACTTATTTTAATATTGCCGATGCAACTGCCATTTGTCCCAAAGCTATTCCCGCATCATTTGTCGGTATTTTGCAGTGAGAAAAAACTTCAAAATTTTTATTCTGTAAAAGTATCTCTACATTTTTTAAAAGATATTTATTCTGAAATGTTCCTCCTGATAATACGACTTTGTTTATATTATGTTTATCCCTCAAATCATCTGCAAGTTCGCATATAACCGAAATTACTGTATTATGAAATTTAGTCGAAATTTCCGAAGGAGAAACATTATTTTTTAAATCTTTTACTATTTGTTCTATTGTTTCTTCAAATAATATGGTGTTTTTTACATTAAAAGGATATGATGTTTTGATTTTTTTATCAATTATTGCTTCTAGTCGCATTGGAGCTTCTGCATGAAATTTACTGTATGTACATATATTAGTAAGTGCCGATATCGCATCAAATAATCTGCCCGAGCTTGAGGTCAAAGGACTATTGATTTTTTTATCAATAGCATGACATAAAAAATCAACCGATTCAGGATTTATGTTTTTCATAAAAGCTAAATCAAATTCTAAAAATTTTTTACCAAAAGCCTTATACAAATAAGATACTGCTATTCGCCAGGGTTCTTCAGTAACTTTATCTCCTCCCGGCATAGCAATATAATCAAAATGATTTACTCTTTTATAACTTTTAAAATCACATACAAAAAATTCTCCTCCCCATATATTATTGTCATCTCCGTATCCTGTGCCGTCAAAACTTACTCCTATAACTTTTTCGTTTATTTTATGCTCTGCCATACACGAAGCAATATGTGCATGATGGTGTTGTACCTTAATCTGTTGCAGGTTTGTTTCTTCTGCATATTTTGAAGACAAATACTGGGGGTGCAAATCTCTTGCAATCACAGTCGGATTAAAATTAAATAATTTTTTGAAACGTTCAATTGTTTCACAGTAAAATTCATAAGTTTCAATATTTTTTAAATCTCCGATATGCTGGCTCAATATTGCTTTATTATCTTTACCTATTGCAAAACAGTTAACAAGTTCCGCACCGGTTCCCAGTATTCCCTCAACATTCATATTTACAATAAATGGAGAAGGTACATACCCGCGGGAACGTCTGATGATTCTTTCTTGATTGTTTATCACATTCACTATCGAATCGTCCGTTCTGTTATGAATATCCCTGTTATATGTTAAAATTATATCCGAAATAACAGATAATTTCTCGAAATCTTTCTTTTCATCAATTATAATCGGTTCATCCGAAATGTTTCCGCTGGTAAGAACAATTACAGAAGTTTTAAGTTTTTCAAACAACAGATAATGAAAAGGCATATAAGGCAGCATTACACCTAACGTATTAAATCCTACGGTTACCGAAGCAGCCGGTTCCTTTTTTTTCTTTAGCAGCACTATTGGTCTTCTGAACGACATCAAAGAATCTTCTTCGTATTTGTTAACATAAGCATATTCTTTAACTTTTTCAATTGACGAAAACATAACAGCAAAAGGCTTAGCTTCTCTGTTTTTTATTCTTCTGAGTCTTAAAACTGCATTTTCGTTTTTTGCATCGCATGCAATAAAGAAGCCTCCGAGTCCTTTTACGGATATAATTTTGCCTTTATCAATCAAATCTGCCATGTGATTTACAATATCATCCGTGCCATGTATGTTTTTATTTCCGTAACAAAGAGTGTATTCAGGACCACACACGTCGCAGGCTATCGGCTGAGCATGAAAACGTCTGTCCTCTATATCCGAATATTCTTTTTGGCAATCAGGACACATAATAAAATCCTTCATTGTAGTTTTATCACGGTCATAAGGCAAATTATTAATTATTGTAAAACGAGGTCCGCAATTTGTACAATTAATAAACGGATAATTTATGCGATTTTTTTGGATTTTCATGTCTGACAGACAATCATTACAAACTGCAATATCAGGGCTTACATCAGTTATGCTGTCGGAAACATTTTTGCTTTTTACTATTTTAAATTCACAAAAATCTTCATAATCCAAAACTTTATATGTTATTGATTCTATATATGAAGCAGGCGGAGATAATTTTCTTACTGATGAAATGAACTGGTTCAAAACCGATTCATTACAATTTATTCTGACTGCAACACCGTCATTACGATTTTCAACATTGCCACATAAATCATAATCTCTTGCAATACGATAAATAAAAGGTCTGAAACCAACTCCCTGGACTAAGCCCTTTATTTCAACCAAATATGTATTTTCGTTTTTCAATATTTTAATTAAAAACTGTATTTAATTTTGTAAATATTGTCAATAAATTGAAATTTAATATTAATATTATAAATTACTAATCAGTAAAAAAACTAAAAAATCACAATATTATGAAATAATGTT
>SLSH01000217.1 GCA_007130555.1 Bacteroidales bacterium | reverse complement strand
GGAAAGTGATCCCTTGCATGGTTTCAGTGCTTCCCGCACATTCATATAGTCGGCGGTGATTATTCTGCTTTTTTCGGCCTGTTCAGTTCGCGTCAGCTCGATTATCAGATCATATACTCTGGCCAGTGCCTCAGGTTTGAGTTCATCAAGTTTTTTAATTACCTGCTCTTTCAATTTCATCAGGAAACCAACTCCTTTATTTACCGCCCTTTGCCCGGATTATGTGGTTTGATCCTGAGAAATGTCAAATGCCTATGCAAAAGCCCCGCCCTGGAAAATTGCTGGAAATTCCACAAGAATTGGGAGTGGGATCGGCTATACGGTCAAAAGTGGGAGGTCGTGACGTAATGTCGTCTCAAAAGACCTACGCTCACTCAACCTGAGGAAACACAAAGGGAAGCACAAAGGATTGGATTAGAGCTGCGGTTTAGTATGCATATTCTGAACCCTTTCAACACAATCGAATCTTGAAAGACATTTTTAAAAATGGTGATATAATTCTTTGAATTAATTTCAGCTTTGTTTTAACAATACAATTACTTGGCACCGACTGGGAATTAACTTGGAACCTTACGACAAAAACAACAACTCCGGCGATCAATCGCAGGAAACAAACTCCCGTGGACCCCGCACGCAAGAGGGCATGCCCACCCACAACCCGGACTCATACGACTCGCACAACCCGCATGACCCCCACTACGCGAACAACGCTCACAAACCCCACAACCCGCACAACCCCGTCTCGCACGGCATGGACGCTCACGGCACAAACATGCAGGGCATGAGCCCCATGCACGCACAACAGAGCGGCCACACGCCCGCGTCCATGCCCATGCAGCAGCCCGGTGTAGTGCAGCAGCCCCCCATGGCCATGCACTCCAACATGCACTCCAACATGCACTCCCCGATGCACCCCGCCATGCATCCCGCGATGCAAGGCGCTCCCATGCAAGGCATGGTCGCGCCCCAGGGTTTCCACCAGGAAGAACAAAACTCCATCGAAGTACTCCGCCAGTACGCGCACATCATCTGGAAGCGCTTCTGGATCGTCATCGCAGCCATCGCTGTCTGCCTCGGAGCCGCCTACTGGTTCACCACCACCCGGCCCAAGCTCTACCAGTCATCTTCCACGGTAGAAATCTCCTATCTATCCCCCGCAATCGTAAGCGAACGGGTGGATCACGCAACACAATCCGGCGACTGGTGGTCAAGCCGCACCTTCATGGAGACCCAGTACAAGATCCTCCAGACAAGGAACATCGCGCTCAAAACCGCAAAGCGCCTCCGAACCGATGACCTCTGGGTTCTCCTCGGCGAACCGAAATCCCGCACCGAACCCCCCTCGGAAGAGGAGTTCAACACCGCGGCCGCCCGAATACAAGGCGGCCTCAACATCGATCCGGTAAAAGACTCCAGCGTGGTGCAGATACAGTTCACCCACACAAACCCCGAGCTTACGGCCACGGTTGCAAACAACCTCGCCGAAGCCTACATAGACGATAACCTCCTCCGCCGCCTCTCCACCACCCAGGGCGCCTCCCTCTGGCTGGACGAACAGCTCGAATCCCTCCGCCGCCAGCTCGACGAAGCCGAAATGGCCATCCACGAGTTCCGGGAGGAAAACAAGATTCTCTCCGTCTCGCTTGAAGACAGGGTCAACATCCTCTCCAACCGCATCCAGACCCTCAGCGGTAACATCGATAAGACCATGTCCGAGCGCATGGCGCTCGAAGCCGAAATGGCCCAGCTCGAACAGATCCGAAACGTGGAAGACCCCATCAACGACCCCGCGCTCTCGTTCGTCAAGAACCCCGTGATCGAGGCCCTCAAGCAACGATATGTCGAGGCATACCTCGAGCTGGTCAACCTCCGCGGCCGCTACATGGAAAAGCACCCCAAGATACAATCACAAGAAGCTCTCCTTGCAGCCATCCGCCGCGACCTCGAGCGCGAAGCCATGCTCGAACTCACCGTCCTCCGCGCCCGACGCCGAGCCCTCATCGGCACCCAGGGCCGCTACAACGCGGCCCTGGAAGAAGCCAAGAACGAAGGCCTCGAACTCGCGAAAAAAGCCATTGAATTCAACCGCCTCAAACGCACACAAGCCCACACCGAAAAGATGTACGAACTCGTACTCTCGCGGTTCAAGGAAACCGACCTGGCAAAGGAACTCCGCACAAACAACGTACGCATGATGGACCGCGCCCGCGTCCCCCTGGCCCACTTCTCCCCAAAGATCCACCTCAACCTTGCCATCGGCTTCGCCCTCGGCCTCCTTCTCGGCGTGGGCCTCGCATTTCTCCTCCACTTCCTGGACAACACCATCAAGTCCCAGGAAGATATCGAACAAATCCTGAGCCTCCCCTACCTCGGCTGGCTCCCCGACATAAAACCCGAAAAAGCCTCGGCCGCCACAAGAGACCGCTTCCCCGAGCTCTACCTCTACAACAACCCCAAGTCCACCCTGGCCGAAGCCTGCCGCTCCATCCGGACAAGCATCCTCTTCATGTCCGCGGACAGGCCCATACGCACCATTCTCATCACATCCTCCTCCCCCAGGGAGGGCAAGACCACAGTCGCCATGAACCTCGCCACCGTAATGGCCATGGCCGGCTCCAAAACCCTCATAATCGACACCGACATGCGCAAACCCAGGCTCCACAAAGCCTTCGGTGTTAAAAACGACAAAGGCATCACCCTCGCCACCGTGGGCGAGGCCGACATAGACGACGTCACCCAAAGCACCGACGTGCCCAACCTCTCCATCATCACCAGAGGCCCCGGCACCCCCAACCCCTCCGAACTGCTTCACACCCAGAAGTTCAGAAACATCGTCGAAGAACTGAAGAAGAGATACGACCGCATCATCTTCGACTCCCCCCCCATCCAGGCCGTCACCGACCCCGTGATCCTCTCCGCCATCACCGACGGCACCATCCTGGTCGCAAAACACGGCGTAACCGTTAAGGAAACCGCAAAACGCTCCGCCAAACAGTTAAACGAAGTGGGCGCCCGCATCCTCGGCACAGTATTAAACGACATCCTCCCCTCCCGCCGCTCATACGGTTACGGAGGCTACTACTATCGTCGCTACGGCGACTACTACGGCCACTACGGCGAACAAACAGAACAGAAGAAATAACAACCCGTCATTCCGACGAAAGTCGGAATCCAGACTTTGTAACCTGGGCAAAACACCCGTCATTCCGACGAAAG
>SLSH01000117.1 GCA_007130555.1 Bacteroidales bacterium | reverse complement strand
GTCTTACTTTCGCCGGGCAATACAGTCTCGGATCCGAGCCTTAGCGCTCGGATTCGGTGGACTCGGCGACTGAAGACGCCCTTTAGGAGTGTATCGGAAAGCTGGCCGCCAAATACGCCATCGTATTCAGTGAGCTCAGTGCGGTCGACGATACCCACGCTGTGACAATGTACTCCCTGATTGCAGCTTCCGGACTGAACGAGCATGTCTTCGAAGTATTCTATGTAATGCCCAGACGTACGGTAGACCGGGTGAAACTCCATACCATAAGCATCAGCTATTCTGCGGGCTATACGCTCTTCGCGATTAGGATGGTCAACATAGCAATAGCCGTGTCGCTCTAGTCGCGGGGGCAACAATCCGGCGATAGCTCGGCTATCTTCGCCTCCGCTTAGGAACTGCGCCACTCGCGTCATAGGCTCCGTCAACGTATCTACGTAATCAATCATAGAACCAGCCAGGTCGACGGCGGCCTCCGAAAGATTCCGATAGTTGTTGTTATCGACCGGCGCCCAGTACGGAACTGGTTCGACTTTCCGAACGATCGCCGAATCGTCTCGGACAAATGAGTTGACCGCAGCGGGGGCCAATTGTCTGACACGGTTATAGATGGTGCACGGATATGTGACCGAGTCATTTAGGATGAAGTCGATGACGGAGATCTCGTCGAGGTCTGTGATCGCACCAGAGGCGATCGCTACAACATCAACATGGCTCCCCACGACTAGCTCGCCTTTATCGAGACACGAGTACGCAGGAATGAACATCATCAGGTCGGTGACGCAGCGTATAGTGCCGCTTACCTTGTCGATGTCTAAGAGTAGAAACGGTCCATCCAAATCGTTCTCCTAGGAAACAGTCGAGCTGCGCCAGCGGTCATGCACCGCCACCGTGCCGGCCGAGGGGTTGTCACCGCGAAGGAAGGCGTTGCTCGTGAAACGTAGGACTGGAGCGCCTAGGACGATGAACACGGCATCGAGAGTCTCAATCGGATCAAAGCCTCGGTAGGGACTTGCGGTTGCAGCAAGGCTTCCCCACGTGCCATGATACTCAACGACATTGACAGTTTGCGAACGGAAGATACTCCGAAAGTGTTGTGACAGCACGCCATCAGGTCGTCTCGTGGAGGAGAAGAGGAAGTCGGTCAAGGCAGGAACTCCAGGTAGATGTATTCCGGCCTGTCAGGAAGCCATAACACGACAAGTGACCCATTGGTCGCTGGTTGACGGTATTGGAATAGATACAGAAAGATCTGTCGACTACAGTGATCGCACATCAGCCGGTATCCCGGCTCGACGATAGCCGACCACAATAAGCCAGAGATACATTACGGCGCCCACCAATGAGTATGCCTTGATGGTGACCAGAACGTCACCGATCACAATCGCGCCGGCAAGAATGGTAGCAACCTTCACGGCTGTGGCAACAACCTCCCACAGCAAGAGAAAATGCTGGCTCTTCGTTATGGAGAGAGATTGGACTATGGGGACGTTAATGAAACCAAAAAAGAGCCACGGCACAAGCCATCGTGCGTATAGACCCGCGTTAGACCACCCCGGCCCGAATACAAGCCCGAACAGAAAAGGTCCGTAAATGAAAACCACCGCAAAGGGCAGAAACCCTACTGCGGCTAGCCCAAGTGTCGACCTAATCAATAAGGGGCGCAATGGTCTTCCAGTTTGTGCCGCTTCAGCAAGCCGTGGCAAGATCACCTTACCGACAGACTGGGAGACAATAGCGAGCGGCAATTGCAAGGCACGTTGGCTGATGGCATAAAACCCGGCAATGGTTGTCCCGAACAATCCGGCAAACAAGAGCATTGGCACATTTCGGGAGATTGAGTTCAGCAAAAGTTGTGGTGCACGAAAAACCGGAAAATCACGGAAGGTTCCCCCCACTTCACGCCGGGCCTCTCGATCTCCACTCCTAAGCACATCGGCTACTTCACGCGTGAATGAACTATCTCGTGCACTGAGCACTAGCAACAACGTTTTGCCAAGTCGGCCGACCGTCGTAGAAATAACGAGCGTCAAGGCATTAGGATGCAGAAGCCCAAGCGTTACATTGGCCGCCCCTACGCCCGAAGCATGTACAGCCTGGATTAGGCCCAGAGCACGGAACTGTTTCCGCCTCACCAGCCACTGCACGTATACTTGTTCGACTCCAGTAACCAAGAATACGATCGCAAGCAACCACGTGTAACCGGCGACAGGGCCAAGGCCGACAGCTGTCGCAAGCGGATAGCCAAAGAACAAAACGATCAGACAGAAAACGATGCTAAGGACGAACGCAATTCGCAGAGAAATTGCTGCAATCTGAAAAGCAACTGTGTCTTTCGCCGGCAGAGCAATGGCGTGGGAGTACGCACCAGTTGCAACGGGGGTGAGTACTGCCACTGCGGCATTGAAGGCACCAAGTGTCCCGAATGCATCGGGGCCGTACAGACGCGTCGTAATTGGTGAGAACAGAATCATGATGGCCTGCGCCGCAGCAGTGCCACCGGCCACCGCAGCGACACTTCTCAGAAACTGTCCACGTAATAGCGCTTCAATTCGCGATCTCGCTGAGCCAAACACTACCGGCGGCTCCACTCAGAAACCGGACTGATACAATGAGAACGGCCACTTGGACTCATATCTCCAGGATGATTGTGAGCCAGACTCGGCGGCGACATCAAGTCCGTCGATAGAAGCGCGCCGTACAGTGGCCTGAATACGCAACTCAACCCAAAGCCCCCTTTAGATCAAACAAGCTTTCATAGAGATTGTGCTCCACGGGATAGCCTCCCTGGCTGGCACCCCGTAGGCGGAGTAACATTGGAGCCTGGCGCCATTGGTGACAACAGGCAAGCAGACCGGGACATCCGGACAAGACCGAATACGTCACGGCGTAAGCACTTCGCCTACGAGCCGGAGTTGCGTGAGGCCCATCCTTATCCCCTGGACTCCTTTGTCCGTTAGCAACCGCGGCTTCTTCAGGACCAGGCTGGATCTTGTCCCTGTCAGGAGGCTCGGCAGAAACCCAATAGTAATGGCACTAGTCACTCCAACCTCCCGAAAGCCCCCCGTCCTATTCATCGCGTGTAGACGAGATGTCTCCGGCCCTTCAACCGGGGCCACCCACTGTCGCCCACACAAGCCCCATGTACTCGTACCACGCCCGCTCGGTATTACGAAGCGATCCGGCACTCGGGAGGAAGCTCCACGGAGTATAGCCG
>SLSH01000013.1 GCA_007130555.1 Bacteroidales bacterium | reverse complement strand
ATTTTTTTATTTTTTTATTAAATAATATTGTATATTTGCAGTAATTATTTTTAACTATGTTAATTTAAATTAATTTATAACCTTAAAAAATTATTATTATGAAAAAATTATTATTATTCGGAGTTTTTACATTATGTTCATTTGTGTTTGTAAATGCTCAAATAAGTGTTTTATCTTCATATAAATTATTAGCAGAAGAAAATCCTACTTTGAGAGCGACTTATGCTACAATGACTTGTGAACAAACTCATTATGAACCGGGTGATACGGTTTTAATTTTTAACTATCATCATAATTTTAACGATGATAACGCAGGAGGTATTTCACTTAAATTTCCCGAAGGAGTAGAAGTTATTACTGCTTCTGCTATTTCTGGAGATGACGGAGGTTTGGGATGGATGGGAGTAGCAGGAGACGGTGTACTTACCCATTGGGGCAATATTACAAATCCCTCGTGGCCTGCAACCTTACAGGGAAATGCATCAGGAGAAGTTAGTGTTATTGTTGATGAAAGTTTTACGGGGAATTTGAATATTGACTGGGAGGTTGTTGGTGATGGTGCAGGAAATGTGTTTAGCAATCCTCCTTATACCAACTCGGGAACTATTGTTTTATATCGGGGATATGCTTATGATATGGCAGTAGAAGATATTACTCCAAATGTTGTTTTTGAAAGTGAACCCGTTAATCCTACGGTTATTGTCAGAAATTATGGTATAAATAATGTTGAAGAATTTTCTGTTACATTAACTGACAATGTTTCGTATGATGAAACAATAAATATAACGGGAGAAATTTTATCAGGAGAGTCATATACGATAGAATTTCCTGTCTGGACACCGACAGAAGGCATATATACTTTAACGGCAACTGTTGATTTAATTGATGACGATAATACGGATAATGATACACTTGAAAAAGAAATAACTGTTTACGGACATGAGCCTATTTTTTCATATATAGCAGGATTAGCAACTGCAGAAACAGGCTTTTGTGCCACATATTACTTGGGAACTTCGGATGTAAATTATGGATATCTGACAGGTGATTTTATTATTAAAGGTGGTGTTGTTATCGGAGATAATTTATATGGAATGTCAACCGCAGGAAATTTCGGATATTTCAGTGAAGATTTAAGTTCATGGAATAATATCGGAACAACTACTTTTCAGGCAATCTGGTCAATGGCTTATGATATAGTAAATGATAAAATCTATACATTTGCACTGATTGATACACCTAATCCACAAACTATTAATTTATTGGAAATTGATAAAAACACAGCTGTTACTACTTTAATTGCTGAAAGTCCTCATTCGGGAAGTTTAGTGGCAATTGCAGTTGCAAACAATGGAGATTTATATGGTGTAATGCATAAAGCAAGTGAAAATGGAGAACTGTACAAAATTGACGTAAATACTGCTGAAATAACATTAATTGGAGATTTAGGAAGTCAAATCTCAAATAATTTACAAGCTTTAACTTTTGACCCTGCAACTAATATTTGTTATTTTCAGGCTTATGGGTCAGAAGAATATCTAAATGGTACTTATGTTATAGATATAGAAACAGGAGTAGCAACATTAGTAGGAGAGCCTTTAGATCTTCAAGTTACTGCGATTGGAATACCTGGAGAACTTGGCGGACCACATTTATTGTCAACAATTCCTGAAGACGGAGAAATTGATGTTGCAATTGATACTGGAATTTCTGCAACTTTTGACGTGAATATTTTCGAGATTGATTTATTAGGAGTAACTATTGAGCCTGACCCGGGTAATGTTGTTGCAACTATTGACGGAGCTACTGTTAACATTGCTCACGATGACCTGGCTTATAATACAACTCATACGGTAACTATTCCCGCAGGCTCAATTGATGACGGAACTCTTGAATTATTCTATGATGTAGTATGGTCGTTTACAACTGCGTTAGACCCATTTGCATGTAATATCCCTACTGATTTGGAAGTAACAAATATTACTGCATATACGGCAGAACTATCATGGACAGAAAACGGTCCCGCAGAGGAATGGAAAATTGAATACGGTTATTATGGCTTTACTCTTGGAGAAGGAACGGTTGTTACAGCAACAACAAATCCTTATGTTCTGGAAGGACTGGAGCCCGAAACAGTCTATGAATTTTATGTAACATCTGTTTGTGGTGTTGACGATGAAAGTCCTGCAGCAGGACCATTAAACTTTGAAACACTTGAATCTTGTCCCGCTCCTACAGACCTTGATGCAACACAACTTTCCGATACAAGCTATGAATTAAGCTGGACAGCAGGAGGAGAAGAAACAACATGGAATGTTGAATACGGACTGTATGGTTATGAACAAGGCTCAGACGAAGCGATTGAAACTAATTACGGTACAAACAGCAATACATGGGTAATTACAGATCTGAATGAAACAGCTACGTATGAATTTTATGTCCAGGCAGACTGTGGTGCCGTGGACGGTGAAAGCGTATGGGTAGGTCCTTTTATATTTAACGAACAATATGATGTTTTTACTTATAACGAAGGAGATATTTCTGCTCAACATGTTCATGCTACTCAAAATTGGTATCAATCTGATTGCCCGGGTATTTTAACCGTTAATGTTCCTGACGGATATATTATTCGTGCAGTTGATGTTTCTTATGATATCGCAACTACTGCTATTGGCAGAATGCAAGATCAGAGATCAAGATTAAGATGCGTTGAAACATCTACATCAACCGCAAAACAAGAATCTGCAGACGCTGTATCAGGAGAAACAGGACAAGGAACACATAGTTATGAAAGAACTAATTTGAGTTTTGCAAACGATTTAAAAGGTGAAGTTGAGTTTCAATTACACATGGGGTCTGTTTGGCCCGAAGTTATGACAAGAATTTGTCAAAGCACACATAATTTTGTAGTAAATGAAACATGGATTTTAAAAGTATATTATATTGAAGATCCTTATACTGAAATAGCAAAAGAAACAAGTCATATTAATGTAAATATTTATCCAAATCCTTCTACAGGCTTGGTAAATATTAATGTTGACGAAAATTCTACCGTAAGAATACTTGATATTTCAGGAAGAGTAATTGATACTCATAAAGTAAATGCCAATCAAACAATTAACTTTACTCAATCAAAAGGAATGTATATAATTCAGGTTGAAAGTGAAAGCGAAGTATCAAATCATAAAGTAATTATTCAATAATTATAAAAACAATATTCT
>SLSH01000329.1 GCA_007130555.1 Bacteroidales bacterium | reverse complement strand
ATTATTGCAACTCCTTTGCTGGTTAAAGAGTATGCTAAAACAATAGATGTTGATGATAGATTTGTAAAAGATAATCCTGCCAGCAAAGAAGCTGTTATTAATTTTGATAAAGACAAATGGAATCTTAAACCAACAGAATTAAGAAAAGAAGAAATTGATAACTTTAAAGAATTTGTCAGCGAAGTAACTGAAGATGAAAGAAAAGAATTCAGAGGTTTTGATATTCGTGCTTTTGCTTCTCCCGAAGGAGCTTACGAACTTAATGAAAGAGTATCGGCAGGACGTAAAACTTCTGCACAACAATATGTAAGTAGAGAATTCAGAAATATTGAAGAATTCAAAAAAGAAGATTTTATTAATACTCAGGTTACCGTGGAAGACTGGGACGGATTTAGAAAAGCAGTACAAACTTCAGACCTAGCGGATAAAGATATGATTTTGAGAGTTGTTCAAATGCATTCTGACCCTGTGGAAAGAGAACAGGAAATGCGTAATATGACTGCAATTTTTCAGGAATTAGAAAGACTTATTCATCCTCGTTTACGTCGTTCAGAGTTACATCTTAACATAATGTTAATCGGTAATACAGATGAAGAAATTAATGAATTATTTGATACGAATGTTGAAGAACTTACTTTAGAAGAAATACTTTACCTTGGTAAAATATCAGAAGATTTTAATAAAAAAGTGAAAGTTTATACTAAATGTACCGAATTATTCCCGAATGAATGGAGAGGGTTTAACAATTTAGGTTATGCTCAATATAAACTTGAAAATTATGATGCAGCTAAAATTGCTTTCGAAAAAGCCAAAAGTATAAATGCAAATGCAACAGTATTTAATAATCTTGGTACTATTGCCTTGTTAGAAGGAGATATCGAAACTGCCAAAGAAAATTATACTTCTGCAACAGGAGTTCCCGAAGCCAGTTATGGATTGGGTATTATTAATATTAAAGAAGCAAATTATAGTGCAGCTGCCGATTATATGAGTAATTTATGCTCATTTAATGCAGGTTTGGCAAAATTATTGGCAGGTAATCCCGAAGGAGCTATTGAAGCTGCCGAGTGTGGCGAAGATAAAGAAGATGCAATGAACTATTACCTGAAAGCAATTGCTGGTGCCCGCCAAAAAGATTCAGACATGGTATTCAGTAATCTCAGAACAGCTATTACTAAAGATGATTCTCTGAAAGAACTGGCAAAAACAGATATGGAATTTTATAGTTATTTTGATAATAATACTTTTCAATCTATAGTTAATTAAAATAATAATAAGATAATTTCTTTAAAAGCGATCTCTGATAAACAGAGGTCGCTTTTTTATTTGTATTAACTTTCTCTCTTAAAATACCTGTCAACCAATAAATTTTAATTATTTTTGCAATGGTTTTATAATAAATAATTTTAAATGACAAAGTCTAATTTTGTTGACCATGTGAAAATTTTTTGCCGTTCGGGTAAAGGTGGAGCAGGGATGGTGCATCTCAGAAGAGAAAAATATGTCCCCAAAGGAGGACCCGACGGAGGAGACGGTGGGAGAGGAGGACATATTATTTTACGCGGAAACAAACAGTTATGGACACTTTTACATCTTAAATATACAAAACATATTTTTGCAGAAAACGGACAAAACGGACAAAAGGCTTTAAAAACAGGTGCGGACGGAAAAGATATTATTATTGATGTTCCGGTTGGTACTATAGTTAAAAATTCGGATACAGGCGATTTTATTTTTGAAATTGTAGAAGATTCCGAAGAAAAAATCCTTCTTGAAGGAGGTATGGGAGGACTCGGAAATAATCACTTTAAATCTCCCGTAAATCAAACTCCGAGATATGCTCAGCCGGGAATAGAAAGAAAAGAAAGCTGGTTTGTACTCGAACTAAAAATCCTTGCTGATGTAGGACTGGTAGGATTCCCCAATGCAGGAAAATCTACTTTATTATCCGTTTTGTCAAAAGCAAAACCTGAAATTGCAGATTATCCGTTCACTACAATCGTTCCAAATCTCGGAATAGTCCCGTACAGAGACTATAAATCTTTTGTTATGGCAGATATACCCGGAATAATCGAAGGAGCTGCACAAGGTAAAGGCTTGGGACACAGATTTTTACGACATATTGAAAGAAATTCCATTTTGTTGTTTCTAATATCCGCCGACAGTAAAAATATCAATGAAGAATATAATATATTAATTAATGAACTAAAAGAATATAATCCCGAACTTTTGGATAAAGATAGAGTACTTGCCGTTACTAAATCGGATATAATTGATAATGAACTTGAAAATTTATTAAAAAAAGAATTACCTAAAAAAATTACTTGTATCTTTATTTCTTCCATAGCAAATAAAAATTTGCAGGAACTTAAAGATATTTTATGGAAAAAACTGACAAATGATTGAATATTTAAAACAAATTGACAGAGATTTATTTCTCTTTTTTAACGGTTTGAATTCTCCGTTTTTAGATAAGCTGATGTGGGAAATATCGGCACATTGGTTTTGGATTCCCATTATTCTGTTGTTTTTATTTTATGCTATTAAAGACTATAAGAAAAAAGCATGGATACCAATATTATTTTTTATTATTTGTTTTGTGATTACAGACCAGGGAGCTAATCAGTTCAAGTATTTTTTTGAAAGATACAGACCTTCGCATAATTTAGAACTAACAGGCTTAATCCATCATGTTAACCACTATAAAGGTGGTATGTACGGTTTCTTTTCAAATCATGCTGCAAATAGTTTCGGATTATTTGCCATCACTTCATTGTTTATCAGAAGAAAGGCATATACCTATATTGTATTATTTTGGGCAATAATTGTTACTTATTCCAGAATTTATCTCGGTGTTCATTACCCCGGCGACAGTTTTGCAGGAATGATTTGGGGATTAATGGCAGCCTGTTTTTTATATTTGCTCTATAAAATAATATGCAGATTTTCGGGTGTAAATGTAAAATGAAATTATTTAACTTTCGCACTTATTTATTTTGTTGTTATTAAACTCTCAAATGCTTATATAATAATTTTATGTACAGTGCTATTTCCGAGCCAAAATCAAAAAAAACAGTCCCGATATTGGAAGATTTCCCCATAAAATTATCCGTTACTTAACGGTTAATAAACGACTACGGAATGTAAAGTTCTGATTTCAAATTTATTACAACGGTTTTAATTTTCGGTTTTTTCCGCAAAATTATCCGTTACTTAACGGTT
>SLSH01000297.1 GCA_007130555.1 Bacteroidales bacterium | reverse complement strand
GCTCTGAACCTTCTAGACCACTCTGTCCCGTTCCCAAAAGATAATGATGTTATATGGATGAGCCAGTTTCTGGACTGCTTTTCGCAAGAAGATGTTCTGCAATTATTAATCCGCTCGAAAAATGCAATGAATTCTCAATCAGCTTTATTTATTCTCGAAACATATTGGGATAAACAAAAATTTGAAGCTTCAACATATAGCTTACACGCAACTTCTCTTTATTTTACAAATATTGCAAACGGATGCAGTCAAATGTACCACTCGCAGGATATGCTGAATTTAATTGAAAAAGCAGGACTGTTTGTTGAAAAGTCATACGAAGATATAGGAGTTAGTCATACTTTGTTTAAATGTAAAATTAAATAATATTAACTTTGTTTCGTTTTAATAATTGGTATTAAAAGATAGTTTTAATCGTTCTAATTAGTGTCTGTCCATAATGTCCGATTTCGGCGTTATGCTTGTTTTTTATCGCAGTCATTTACAAAAGTAAACTCCTGACGATTAAAAACTTCGCAAGCCTTGAACTCGAACATTCTGAACTAGACACTGACTGTATAGACAGACACTAATTACGATTTGTCTTATTTATAAAGGTTCATTATGAAGACTAATTTGGTTGTTTAATTTGTACTTAATTGCAATTTTAAAATGTTTATACAACAAGATAAATTTTACGATGTAATAATAATAGGGGCAGGTATTAGCGGTTTGACATCAGCAGCATTACTTAGCAAAGCCGGTATTTCTGTTTGTGTAATTGAACAAAACTCTTTGCCAGGCGGCTACCTCGCAAAATATGAAAAAAACGGATATATTTTTGACACATCAATTCATTGGCTCAACAGTTGTTCGCCCAAAGATGTCGTAACAAGAATATTTGATTTGATTGGCTCTGACTATCCTGTTGCTCAACCACAGAAAAGAATAAAAAGATACCTTGGTAAAAACTTTGATTTTTTATTGACAAACAACCCTGACGAGTTAAAAGAGTTACTAATTGAAAAATACCCTGACGATAAAAAAGGTATCGAGATTTTTTTTAAATCGGCTAAAAAACTTTCTATACCTCTCAGTAGAATTGGCAAAATGTTTCGTATTGGAGACACAATGAATTTATTCGAACTGATTAAACATCAATTAAATAAATTAAGGTTTGTTTTACCTTTTCTTAAACATGTTATGTATAGCGGTAAGGAAGGTAAAAGAAAGGGATTAAGCAAATATTTTAATACACCTGAACTACACGATGTCTTTGCAAATGAGGACGATCTTTTATCTTGTTTAATCCCTTTAGCATGGGCATATAATCAGGATTTTTACAATTCACCGGTCGGGGGAAGTTTTACTTATCCCAAATGGCTTGATTATGTCGTTAATTATCATGGGAATAAACTGATTTATAAATCAAAGGTTATTAAAATTAATGTTGATGATAAAGGAAGTTGTAAATCTGTTATTTATGAAAGAGGAAAAAAGCAAGAGGAGTTGTTTTGTAATTATATAATAGCAGCTTGTGACATAGGTTCAGTTTATAAAAAAATGTTACCGGAAAAATATTTGCCTTCAAAGTTTTTAGAAAAACTAAATTCCGCTGAGCTTTATAGCTCGGCATTCATTATTTATATCTCGCTTGATTGTCCCGCCTCGATTTTTGGATTTAATGAAGAAATGATTTCTTTCACCGATTGTGATGATGTTTTTTCAAAGAATGAAACTATAAAATTTAGCACAAATGAACTATCGATATTTTCACAATCAGAAAGGGATAAAACTACAGCCCCGAAAGGCTGTGGTACGCTTACCGTAATGATGCCGGCATATCTAAAAAACAATAATACATGGCAAACTAAAGTAGATGAAAAAGGGAATCATATTAGAGGCAAAGAATACAATAAACTTAAGGAAATTTATGCAGAAACTTTGATTAGTAGGATAGAGGACAAGCTATCTGTAAATATTAGAAAAAATATAGTATCATATAATGTGGCAACTCCTGTAACTCTTTACCGATATACAAAAAATCGTGATGGAAGTATGATGGGTGCAAAACCCGGAAAAAAAAATATGTTGTCACGAATAGCCCATTACAAAACTTCTGTAAGAGGACTTTACATAAGCGGTCATTGGGCTGAACTTGGCGGAGGAGTCCCGATAGCAGTTAAAGCAGCTTTTAATGCTACTTTGTTAGTGTTAAATAAAAAAAAGCACAAAGCCTTTAAACTTTATATAGATTACTTAAATGGTAAAAAAACTAAGGACGAACTATTGTCTTCAAACACTCTTATATATTACGATAACTCTTGGACTAATAAGTAAAAAACATATATAAGAACACTATGTTCATAATTGCCTTTTTTTATTTTTAACCGTAGCTCTATATGACCGGACTACGAGAGATAGGGATGTAATTCCAACTAAAGCATTAGTTCGTTATTTTTTAAACTCCTGATGCTTAATTTGGGTTTAAGAATACTGCAATAGTAACAATTACCAACTTTGATGGGGAGTTTTTATTGAAAAACACTTTTAATGAACAAAATTTTTTATATTTGCAAAAAAAAAATGAAAACCGAAAAAATAAATATTACTGATTTAATTCCACAGAGAGAACCAATGGTTATGCTTAGCAATCTGTTGAAATTTACAGATAATAGCGCTACTACCTGTTTGAATATTACAGATGATAATATATTTTGTAATAACGGAGTTTTTCAGGAAAGCGGACTTATTGAAAATATTGCACAAACAGCAGCAGCGATGAACGGTTATGCTGCTCTGATGAAAAAAGAAAAAGTTAAATTGGGCTTTATAGGTGCTGTGAAAAATCTTAATATTTATAAATTACCGGAAGTAAACTCAACAATTAAAACAACCGTAAGCATACAAAACAAAGTGATGAATGTTGATATCATTAAAGGTGTTGTTATGCAGGAAGATTCTGTAATCGCAGAATGTGAAATGAAAATATTTTTAGACGAAAACTAAATTTTTAGAAATGGCAAAAAACGAATTAATAAATATTACAAAAACCAATGTGAGATTCAGCGAAGTAGATTCGATGGCGGTAGTATGGCATGGAAATTATTTAAAATATCTCGAAGACGGAAGAGAAGCATTTGGACGGGAATTTCAACTGGGATATTATGATGTTTATAAATATGGACTAATGACTCCGATTGTAAATCTGGAAATTAATTATACCAAACAAACAAGATACGG
>SLSH01000127.1 GCA_007130555.1 Bacteroidales bacterium | reverse complement strand
TTTTTGAAAAAAAACATAATTCAATTTATACAATAATATATTATTTTATAAACTTGTAAAAGAAAATTATGGAATTGTAATATTTTTTTATTAAAAATCTTGAAAAATGAGAACAATATTTATTTTTCTGACAATTATTATTGTTACAGGACAAATTAGTTACACTCAAACCGCAGATCATTTTATAAAAATGGGGCTTGTAAAATATGACAACGGTAATTATACCGGAGCAATAGAAGAATATGATAAAGCTATCTCAATGTTGCCTAATTTGGATAATGCTTATTACAACAGAGGGAAAGCTAATATTAAACTTGGGGAATACGATAATGCTTTTTCTGATTTTGACAGAGCTCTGAGAATTAATAAAGATTTTGCGGAAGCGTATTGTGGCAGAGGCGATACTCAAATTAAACGCGGTAATTATATGGATGCGATTAATGACTATACAAAAGCGATAGAATTAAATCCTGATTATGTGGAAGCATACAATCAAAGAGGAATGGCAAGATATAAGACAGGGGATTATTTGGTAGCAATTGATGATTGTCATCATGCATTAAGAATAAGTCCCGAGAATATCAAAGCATATAATAACCGGGGTATAATAAAATCTGCCCTTGCCGATTACAGAGGAGCAATATTTGATTATACAAAAGCAATTCGTCTTGAACCTGAATATGCAGAATCATATTACAACAGGGCAAATGCTAAACAAAAGTTGGGGGATTATAAAGGAGCAACAGAAGATTATCAGACAGCAATAGAAAAAGGCATAGAAAAAACAAAACAATTCGATGTATATAACAATATGAGTATTGCTAAGCATTATCTGGGAGATTTCGAAGGTGTAATCAGCAATCTTAATAAAGTATTAGAAATTAATCCGAACAGTACACAGGCATATATAAACAGAGCTATTGCAAAAGTTAATATTAATGACTATAAAGGAGCGATAGAAGATTACAGCAAAGCAATAGAACTAGACCCTGATAATATAAATGCACATTATAATAAAGGACTTGCAGGCTATCACATTAATGATTATAATATTGCAATAGAAAGTTACACAAAAGCAATTGAATTGGACCCCGAGCATATAAATGCATATTATAACAGAGGGATTGCAAAACGGGAAATTAGTGATTACGAAGGGGCGATAGAAGACTACACTAAAGTTATAGAATTAAATCCAAATCACTCCAAATCTTATAATAACAGGGGTTTGGCAAAAGACATACTTGAACAATACAAAGAATCTTTAGAAGATTACGACAAAGCCATTGAATTAAACCCTTATGACCAGGTAAAATATAATAACAGAGGTATAGTAAAACGAAAACTTGGTAACTACAGCGGAGCAATTGAAGATTACAACAAATCAATTGAAATTAATCCGTATAACGCTGTTACATATAATTACAGGGGAATTGCGAACAGAAACCTTGGTAATTATAACGAAGCTATTGAAGACTACAGCAAAGCCGTAAATATTGATAATAATTATGCCGAAGCATATTTTAACAAAGGTTTAATAGAAGAATTACTCGAAAACTATACAGAAGCTTTAGAGAGTTTTTATAAAGTAATTAAAATTAATCCGCAATATACCGAAGCATATTATTATTCGGGACTTATGGAGAATAAACTCGGAAATAATGAAGAAGCTTGTAAGAACTGGAATAAAGCGATGGAAAACGGCTGTCCCGAATCGGAAAAATTAATAAATATGAATTGTGAGAATTAAACAAATTATAACATTTAAGGGGACTTCTATTAATTATTTCTTGAAAGAAAAGAATTAATAGAAGTCCCCTTAATATTATTTACTTCTCGCATTTCTGAAAATAATATTCCATAAAATTCTGAAAAAGTATTTTATATCAGTAGTAAATTTATTTTTTTGATATAGTTCAAGATACTTTCTTTCGGATTCTATAACTTCCTCTAAAGTTTCGGGCATATCATAATAAAACGGAGGTATCAGTCCCGGTTTGTATTTTGTCCGTAATTTTTGCATATCTTCGGGGTACAGGCTGAAATATTGTTTACTTAAGGGTCTCACACCAACAAGCTTTAAATCTCCTTTTAACAGATTTATAATCATCGGCAGTTCATCAATAAATGTTTTCCGCATAAATTTACCAAGAGTTGTTATTCTAAAATCATCTTTAAATTTTCCTCCTTTATCAAGAGCATTTTCATTACTTTTATAAATAAAATCCTGCAAAAATTCGCTGTAAGGATGCATAGTCCTGACCTTATATATTTTTAGTTCTTTACCGTTTTTACCTATACGTCTTAATTTAATAATAGGAGCAAATGTAGCCTGATAATCCAAAGCCGGCTCATGACTTTTACGAACTGCGAACCATATTTTTCTACCTGATTCCATTTCAGAAACATATTCAAAACCACAACTGTATAATCGTCCAAGTGTTTCGGCATAAGATAATCTTTTATTTGCGTGTCCCCAAATTGCATAATATATTTTACGGACATAAGGTAATCGTGGCCATACACGATGTATAATAAAATCAAAAAATTTGATTATTATTATAAACGGAAGCCATATTTTTTTTGACAACAGTCGCTTTCGTAAATCAATAGTTCCCACACAAATAATAAATATACCTCCTTTTTTAAGTTTTGTATATGCTACTTCGAAAAATTTATTGATATATTTTACATGATTTATTTTACGTATATTTACAATCTGATCAAAGCTTAAATCTCGGGAATTTTGAAAATCAGAATATCGGTTGGTAGCGATCAGAAGTCTTTTATCAAGATTGCCGAATGAATGTTTTCTGACAAAATTTCTGACATCAGGATTATTAATTATATTTAGGTCTGATGAAATAAAAGAAACTTCATCAGGGATGTCTTGTATTTTTTCTTCCTTTTCGGCAATCAGGCTTTCTTGTTCCTGTTTTATAGCATTTAACACGGAGTTAACATGAGAGGTTTCCCATCGTTCATGCTGAATGCGTGCCCGACGAAACATATAAAAAACAGAAAGGGTTATAAATTCGAAAACAAATATAAGTAAAGCACTAATTATAATGTATTGTAATTTTAAAAATGTAAAGTCAAATACACATATTCCTGAAATAAAAATCATTGATGTTGACAACCACGCCATAAAATAACGATTTATTAAATTATAATATCCGCGTTGTTGCCTGATTTCGTATTTTCCCATAATATAAGAAATCAAAATGAGAATA
>SLSH01000368.1 GCA_007130555.1 Bacteroidales bacterium | reverse complement strand
TGGTAAGCCTAATCCATTTTACATCACTGCCCATTTAGTCAACCTCCATTGTTGTTATCGTGCAACCTCAAAATCAAAAAAATTAACATATAATATTTTATAATGCCTTTGAATGATAAATATTCAAACAAATAAAAAAATGTCAATACAAGAAAAATGAAAAATAAAAATAATAAACCAATAATGACAATAACAACATAAAAGAACATTAATTGAAATTTAGATATAACTACGAACCACAAGGTAAAAATATTCTTAATAAAACTAGGTATTCAGAGAAAAAAGGGGGGTATATCAAAATAAATTACTAAACCAAATGTGGACTGGGCCACGTTAAATAGCCTTTAAGTCCAGAGCGTTGCTTGATAAGCAGGTAGGATGCTCGGAAATAACTTTTTAATGTTGGAAATTGAAATTTCTGCCGCAAGCGGCAGTTTAAAGGAAAAAAAAATAAACAAAAAGAAATGAGGACCACATGCTTCTTGTTCGGTTTACAGAAAAATTGATCGGATAAAAGCTAAAAACAAGAACGTATTTTAATTGAGGACGATTGATTTAATGGATAATACACAATAACTACGGATGAACTCTTGACAACATAGAACATAATCGAATTTTTTTTTTTTCAGGACTGGGCCACGTTAAATAGCCTTTGAGCCCATAGCGTTGTCGATAAAGCAGGTAGGATGCTCGGAAACAACTTTTTTAATGTTGAAAATTGAAAATTTTGGCCGCAAGCGGCAGTTTAAAGGGAAAAACAAAAAAATGCCTGGAACAATAAATATATTCAAATAGGACCTTGCTTCTTGTTCAATTTAAAAAAAAATAGTTCGGATAAAAACCAAAAACAAGAACATATTTTAATTGAAAATGATTGATTTAATGGATAATACACAACAATTACGGATGAACTCTGGACAATATAGAACATATTCGATTTTATTTATTTTTATTTTTCATACCAAATGTGGACTGGGCCACGTTAAATAGCCTTTAAGCCCAGAGCGTTGCTTGATAAAGCAGGTAGGATGCTCGGAACAACTTTTTAATGTCGAAAAATTGAAAATTTCTGCCGCAAGCGGCAGTTTAAAGAAAAGAAAAAAAATGCCTGGATAGGGCCACATGCTTCTTGTTCAATTTTTAAAAAAATGGATCGGATAAAAAACCAAAACAAGAACATATTTTAATTGAGGATGGTTGATTTAATGGATAATACACAATAATTACGGATGAACTCTGGACAATATAGAACATAAT
Source organism: Bacteroidales bacterium (assembly GCA_007130555.1). Classification (GTDB taxonomy): domain Bacteria; phylum Bacteroidota; class Bacteroidia; order Bacteroidales; family ML635J-15; genus SLSH01. The sequence goes on along the minus strand of SLSH01000368.1, from coordinate 1,991 downwards.
CGATTTTTTTTTTTTTTTTTTTTCATACCAAATGGACTGGGCCACGCTAAATAGCCTTTAAGCCCAGAGCGTTGCTTGATAAAGCAGGTAGGATGTTCGGAAACAACTTTCAATGTTGAAAATTGAAAATTTCTGCCGCAAGCGGCAGTTTAAAGAAAATAAATGCCGGAACAATAAATATACAAAGAGAAATATATTATGAAATTTACATTATTATATTCAAACTATGTTATTTTTCTTTCGGTTTTGCGGGGGTGTCGTTTATGATTGGTGTCACGTTAGAAGTGTCGTTGTCAATCGGGCAAATTGTCCTTTGAATTTCTGTCTTCATGGTGTTTCCATGAAAACTGATGGTCCACGCCAACAGGATAATGATAATTATGATCAAGGTTGAAGGGGGGCGATTGAGTAGACTTATAAAGGTATGTTCTTCTCTTTCTTCGTCTGGGGTTCCTTGGTTCTGGTCTCCTTTTGTGAATTTCCCTCTGCTGTCTCGGTTCATGTTTTATTATATTTTTTTTCAGTGGACTGAATTTTATTGCGTCCAATATTTTTTTAGTATTCTAAAAATGCAATCTGTGAATGAGACGCCTTTACTCTGTTTTCTCTTTGGTGTTGTTACCACTGAAATAATCGTGTTTCTTATGGAAGGGGGACTGTCATCGGACTACCCTCTGTCGCGTGCCTTGTTCTACATGCTGTTTTCTTCGCTTGCTGCTTTATGTGTCCTCCTCATCCCAAAGCTACTGAAAATCGACACGAAACTCGCGAACATAGAAACTCGACTCGATTCCCTCGAAGAACGAATGAGACCTACAAATAAATAATTATTTACCACATTAAGAACTATTATAACTCAATATAACTATTTATTGCTGCTGATCCTGATCTGTGTCCCAAAATTTTTCTTCCTTTTGTTTTAATCCTTTCTTTTTCTTCTTTCAATTCCAAATTCACTCTGGTTCTTCTAAACATATGCGACGTATATTGATAATTGTCATTCTTATCGAACACTTCTGAGTTTTTGATCAGTCTGTTCACTGTCACTGCCATGCGATGCGCCCGAGCCTCAATAGGGGAATTTTTCTTTTCTTTGCAAAAAATATAATCATTTTTGCGAGTTATAACATGATCTTTAATAAAATCTGATAGTATCTGTTTTGTCTCCGTGTCAATGCTGATTGAATTAATGTTGTCGCTCTTCACGTCTTTGAAGTGAATTATGTCTTTATCATTAGCAAATTGAATGTCTTTCAATTTTATCGCCGCTACTGTCCCAATCCTTAGGGCATATTTTATCATTAGAAACTGAACCACATAGTACTCGTATGAAATTTCTCTTTGTTCGTTCAGATATTGGTCGATCTCTTTCTCTGTCATCTCGTATTTTCGTTTATGTCTATATCTGAGCCTGATCTTATTAAGTTGGATGTGGTCGCCTATAACCTCTTTCATTATCTTTTGAAGTATTTCCCTTTTCTTTATTAGAGTTGAAGGTTTGCATTGGACCTGTGATAAATATGTATTTACCGAATCTGTGTTGAGTATTTTGTTATTTTCATTTTTCCATTTTATGAAGAGGTTCCATTCTGTCTTATAATTATTCTTAGTAGTATGTTTTATTATCATTTCATCAACAATCTTATTGGGATTTTTATCATTAGTATTGTCATTATATTTGTTGAATGATTCTGTTGTTATTTTCATTATTATTTTTAATTTCTCTGTTAATTCAAGATTGATTTGTTCGAGCGTGTTAATTTTCTGTTGTAGTCTTTTGTTTTCTTCTTTTTTATCAGGATTATTTGTTATTAGTGTTAGTATATGTTCTTTTGTTGCTTTTAAATCGTTTTTGTAAATACATACCCGTGAATGTTTAGCATAGTTCTGTCTTTTCATTGTTTTTGTACACCAATGACATGATTTCATTTTTAAAATTGTTTATATTATTTATGTAATAGTAAATTACAATGAAATTTTAATATAAAATA
>SLSH01000444.1 GCA_007130555.1 Bacteroidales bacterium | reverse complement strand
CTTGTTAAAAGAAAAGTGTCGTCGGGCTAAAGGAGCCGCACTTGCAGAGTGGGGTTGCTTTTGTGATTTAAAGGAGTATTAATTTAATCGGTTGGACCGATCGTGGTGAGGACGGTGGGTGACTAAATTTTTGTGAGATGGAGTTTGAAATTTGGTTGATTGATTTCGTTGGGCTGATAAATATCACATCTTTGATGTCGTAAACCTGGAAATATGGTGATGACGGATTACGGGTTGCTTTCCCTGCCGAATGCCGTTTGGCTTAGGAGGAGACGGGAAACCCTAAGGAGGTAAGACTGATGTTACGTAAATTTGTATTGGTTATGTTTGGGTTATTGCCGGTCTTGGTATTGGCTTCCGGTTGTGGAGACGATAAGAAAGAGAGTCCGGTCACAGCTGTTTGTGGAAACGGCATATGTGAAGAGGGTGAGACTCCTTTGACTTGCCCGGAAGATTGTGGTTGCGGGACCGGGGTAAGGAATTTCGACCAGGAATGCGACGGGGATGATTTGGGAGGGGCGACGTGCGAGGATTTCGGCTACGAAGGTGGAACCCTGGCATGTACGGATGATTGCACGTTCGATCTTTCGGGTTGTGTTGGTAGTGTTTGCGGCAACGGGATAATAGATCAGGGAGAGGATTGCGATTCCGGAAATCTCGGGGGGGTTAGGTGCGAAGATCTTGGTTACCAGGGTGGGGTTCTCGCGTGTAACGACGATATTTGTGAGTTTGATGAGACCGGATGTTGCAGTGGTGATTGCGAGGTGGAAAACGAGAGGGCGTGTGACGGCGATGTTGTGATTCAGTGCAAAAGGGCTTTTGACGGGTGCTTGTACTGGGAGGAGTTTACGGATTGTGGGGAAAATGATCCGGCTCAGCTTTGTGCGAATGGAGCTTGTCATGATCCATGTGTGGATGAATGCGATACCGTTGGTGAGTTGAGGTGTACCGGCAACACTGTTGAGGCGTGTTTGGAGGCGGACAACGGTTGCAATTACTGGACGACCGAGGAGAATTGTTCAACAACGGGTGAAATGTGTGAAGTGGTTGAAGGTGTTGCACAGTGTGTCGGCATAAGAGGGGAGGTTTGCGAAGACCCTGTGAACATGGGTGTTGGGGAGTATGCATTGCCGGGATCCTTTGAAGGAGATCCCCCTGTCGGTTTTTCTTGTAACAGCAGTCCACCGAACGTGTTTTGGGCCAAGTTCACCGCTCCGGAAAATAAGGATTATAAGATTTCAGCAAGTAATTCCGGAACGGGTTGGATGAGAATGGCCGTGTTGGAAGGGGATGGCTGTGACCCCTACGGGCAAGAGCTGTTGTGCGATAATTCGAACACGGGCATGACAATAGAAAAGACTCTGGCGTTGACTGCCGGCCAGACAATACTGATGGCGTTTTTCACCGATGGTACCACGTGGACAATGCAGAATCCTGTAGTCAGGATATCAATGCTTTGCGATTCGGCTACCGAGTTTTCTTGTTACGACGGTAGTTGTGTTCCCATTGATTCGGTTTGCAGCGGTGTCGAGGTGTGCCCTGATGGTTCGGATGAGGCTCTCTGCGATCCGGGGGAAAGGTGTGAGGATCCGGAACCGGTTTACCTTGGAGAGAATTTGTTTACCGGAACTTTTGAAGACGACCCCGTGGGACATTTCTCGTGCAACTCCAGTACGTACAACACAATTTGGCTGTCTTTTACGGCGCCTGAGGCCGGTGCATACGAGATTCGTGCCGAGAATAAAACTACGACGACGGCTTCGTCCAGACTGATTGTGATGGATGGAATCGATTGCTCTCCCTATGGGGAGGAACTCGTCTGCAAGACTAATTTTTCGCGTGAAATATCGGGAGAACTGCTTCTTGAAGAAAACCAGACCGTGTTGATCGCGTTTACCACGAGCAGCCAGACCCAATTGATGGTCGACCCTGTTATCACCATATTGGAACTATGCGATCCAGACACTGAGTTTACATGCGGAGATGGCACATGCATTCCCCTGGAACTGTTGTGTGACGGCAATGATGATTGCGGTGACGGTTCGGACGAGATGATGTGCGGCCCGGGTGAAAGATGTCAAAATCCGGAAGAGCTTTCAATGGGAGAGAATGTGTTTACAGGTGTTTTCGAAGATGACCCGGAGCTGAATGCTTCCTGTATTTCAGCTTCCACCAATGCGATCTGGATGCAGTTTACCGCACCTGAAGACGGGGCATACATATTCACCGCTGAAAACAATACGACAACAGCAGCTTTTTCACGAATGGTTATTATGGACGGCACTGCATGTGGTCCTTATGGAGAAGAGCTGTCTTGTGGCACGGCGACTTCCAGGACCATAAGTAGGGAAGTGTTGCTGGATGAAGGTCAGACCGTGTTGATAGTGTTTTTCACCGACGGGCAGACCTATACAATGGTTGATCCGGTCATGACTGTTGGGTTATTATGTCATCCGGGTCTGGAGCATACGTGTGGAGATGGAACTTGTGTTCCGATAGAACGGTTGTGCGACGGGGAAGCGGCATGTGCGGACGGCTCTGATGAAACATTGTGCGGGCCCGGTGAGAGATGTCAAAACCCGGTTTTGGCGGGGCTTGGAACCAAGAGTTATTCCGGCGACTTTGATGATAATCCAGAGGATCTTGTTTCATGTGCTACAAATTCGGCGAATGCTATTTGGCTCGAGTTTACAGCTCCTGAAACCGCTGTTTATCGGATTAGGGCTGAAAACAAAACCGGGACATTTGCTTTTTCCCGTCTCGTTGTGCGGGACACCAATAGTTGCTGGCCTTATGGAGATGAGTTGTTCTGCGGTACCGCGTCGTCAAAGACGATCACCGGAGAAGTGTCTTTGAGTGCAGGCCAGACAGTACTGATTGCGTTTTTGACCGACGGACAGACTTACACGATGATAGATCCCGAGGTGACGATTACCGAACTGTGTGATTTTGAGACAGAGTTCATGTGTGGTGATGATAGCTGCATTCCGCTGGAACAGGTCTGCGATGGGGTGGAGCAATGTGCAGACGGCTCCGACGAGTTCCTATGTGAGCCTGGTGAACAGTGCATAATGGCGGCCGTGGTGGATTTGGGAACGAACACCTTTACGGGTACATTTTCAGACAGCCCGTCCGGTTTGGCTTCCTGCGTAACCAGTGTGAACAATGCTATCTGGATGGAGTTTACAGCTCCCGGTGACGGTACTTATCAAATTCATGCGGAAAACAACACGACCACGAGTGCCTGGTCCAGAATGGTGGTTTTGGAT
>SLSH01000310.1 GCA_007130555.1 Bacteroidales bacterium | reverse complement strand
TTAATATATCATCAAAAACACCCATTATCTTATTATCTGAATAAATGTTTCTTTAAATAATTTATTGCGCTTGCTTCGAAAAAAAAGAATTTATTTAAAAGAAAGGGCATACCTTTTATTAATGGAATACGAAGAGCTTGCAAAAGCGTATGATTTGCTTGAAAAAACCCCTAAGAGGCTTAAGAAAACCAGTATTATAAGCAGCCTTATCTCTAAGACAAAAGATGAGGATTTGGGGATGGTTCTTCTCTTGCTCAGGGGAAGGGTTTTTCCTGACTACGAGGAAAGGGAGATTGGTGTTGCGTCACGCCTCGTCTTGAAGGCTATTAGCACGGCTACCGGGTATGGGGTTAACCAGGTGGAGAGGCTTTGGAGTACTAAGGGTGACTTGGGGTTGGTGGCTGAAAGCCTTATTGCGAAGAAATCCCAGAATACTTTGTTTTCTTCTGATTTGTCTGTAAGGGATGTTTTTGGCAATTTGCAGAAGCTCGCTGTCCTTGAGGGGCAGGGGAGTGTTGACCAGAAGGTTAAGTTAATTGCGAGCATGTTGTCTTCTGCGAAGCCTATGGAGGCTAAGTATATTGTAAGGAGTGTCTTGCAGGATTTAAGGGTTGGTGTCGCGGATGGCACTCTTCGTGATGCGATTGCGTGGAGTTGCCTGGAAGGGGTTAAGCCTAATTATGATGGGGAATCTGAGTCTATTAAGCCTGATAGCCGTGAGGAGTACAATGAGGCTGTTGGCTTGGTTCAGAGGGCGATTGATAAGACTAATGATTTTGGGTTGGTGGCGAGGATTGCCAGGAAGGGAAGGAATGAGTTGGAAGGCTTGAAGTTGGTTGTTGGCAAGCCTGTGAAAGTAATGCTTGCGCAGAAAGCTGCTACGATTCAAGAAGCTTTTAAGGCGGTGGGTACGCCTGCTGCTATCGAATACAAATATGATGGCTTCAGGATGCTTGTGAGCAAGCAGGATGATGAGGTTAAGATATTTACGCGTCGCTTAGAGGAGGTTACCTCGCAGTTTCCTGAAGTGAAAGAGTACGTATTGAAAAATGTGAAGGCTAAAACTTGTGTTTTGGATTCTGAAGCTGTTGGCTATAATTCTAAGACTGGAAAGTACACTGCTTTTCAGAGTATTTCTCAGAGGATTAAGAGGAAGTATGGCATTGAAAAGATGGCTGTGCAATTCCCTGTTGAGCTGAATGTCTTTGACATTTTATTCTTGGAGGGGGAGGACTTGCTTGGCAAGCCGTTCGGGGAGAGAAGGAAAATTATTGAAAGTATTATTCTTGCAAAGGAGAAAAAGATTGTTTTGGCTAAGCAAATAATCACGGGCAGTGTAGAGGAAGCCCAGGCGTTCTTCGAGGAATCTGTGAATCTTGGAAACGAAGGATTGATGTTTAAGAAGCTTGATGCTGAGTACAAGCCTGGGAGCCGCGTGGGTTACATGGTTAAATACAAGGAAGCGATGGATGAATTAGACTTAGTCGTTGTGGGCGCTGAATGGGGTGAGGGCAAGAGGAAAGGTTGGCTTACCAGCTTAGTTGTTGCTTGCCGTGGCGATGATGGTTTCCTTGAAATTGGCAGGGTTGGAACCGGGCTGAAGGAGAAGCGTGAGGAAGGGTTGAGCTTTGATGAAATAACAGAACTCTTAAAGCCTTTAATTATCAGGGAGAAAGGCCGCGAGGTCAGGGTGAAGCCTAGCGTTGTGATAAGCTTGCGCTTCGAAGAAATCCAGAAGAGCCCTGCTTATAGTTCTGGTTATGCTTTAAGGTTTCCTAGGGTTACCGGGTTGAGGAGTGATCGTTCTCCTCTTGACATTGCTGGATTGGAAGAAGTTGAGGATGCTTTCTTCGGGCAGAAAAAGTGATTGTTAGATTATCTTGCTTTCATGCTCGTGTTTTGCCAGCCTTATTATGTGTTCCATGAAGCTCTCCATTTTTGCGTCGTGGCTCACGATTATTGTTTGTTTCATTCCTGCTTCTATTAATACGTCTCTTACTTTGTCTAATTGGTCTGAGCTGAATCCGTCTGTTGGCTCATCCAGTATGATTATGTCTTTTGTCTTTATCGTGCTTACGAAGTCGTTCACTACTTTGTTTAATGCCAGCCTGTAAGATAGTGCTACGCTTGTCTTTTCCCCTCCGGACAAGTTTTCTATGTATGTGTCGTGCCCGTTCTGCGTAATTATCGGGGTGAATGTATCGTCGAGGGTTGCGCTTATTGTTTCGTCTTCCATGAGCTTGCTAAACCAATCGGAGAAGTACTCTGTGAATTCTGCGTGTACTGCTCCCATGACATGCCTTTCTATTGTGCTTACCACGCTTGTGAAATGGCTTGAAACCCAGTGCTCTGTCACTTCTAAATGCTCTTTTTCTTTCCTGGCTTTTTCTTTCAGGGTTATCTCTTTCCTTGTTTCTTCCAGGCGCTCTTTCACTCCCTTTATTTCCTCGAGCATTCTCGCTCTCTCTATCTCCTTGGATTTTTCTTTTTCTTTTATCATCTCTATGCTTTTCTTTATTTCTGCGTATACTTTTTCATCTACGAGAATCTTCTCTTTTTCCTCTTCCAAAGATTTCATTTCTTTCTCTGATTCCTTCATTTCTTTTTCGTCTTTTTCTATGCGCTCTTTTATTTCACCCATTTTTTTCTTTGCTTCTTCTCTCAACGATTTCTTTTCTTCGTAATGCTTTTTCTCTGCTTCTATCAAGTCATGCTTTTCTTTTTCTTTCCTTAACAACTCTATTTTTTCCTTGAGCACTTTTATGTTGTTCTGCGCCCTTAGCCTTATCTCGTTGAGCTTCCCTTTTTTTTCTTCGTAAGCCCTGATTTTTTCTTTTTCTTCTGCTTCTATGAGCTTCTTGTGCTCGCCATCTACTTTTTGCTTGCACTTAGGGCATACATTGAGGCTTTCAATGTTTTCAAGAAGCACTCCTGATTCTTTCTTCCTGCTTTCCAATACAGATATTTTCTTTTCAGCCTCTAATAGCTTGCCCTGCATTTCCTCTAACTTTTCATTGTATAATTTTAATTCTTTCCGTATCTCTTCCATGCTTCTTGTTTTTCCTTCTGGCTCTTTCAAATCTGTGCTTGCTTTTTCTTTCCAATACAAAGAGTCTTTTTTTAATGAACTAATTTTTTCCTGTAATGCGCTCTCCTTTTCCCTTAAGAGGCTGATTTTTTCTTTCAATTGGGTTAGCTTCTTATTTTCTTCTTCCATCAATTTGAGTTTTTCAGATTCTCTTTTAGCTTCTTCCCCTGCTTTCTTTATCTCTTCTT
>SLSH01000350.1 GCA_007130555.1 Bacteroidales bacterium | reverse complement strand
CCCATAAGTTGCACCGAGTATTGCTCCAAAAATAGGTCCTAATCCGGAAATATTCAGAAACTGAATCATAAATATTTTCCATAAAGGCAATGGGATATAATCAACTCCGTCGTTGCTTGTTGTTGCAGGAGTCAGTCTTGACGGATCTGCACCAAACTGTTTTTCAACAAATTTACCGTAAATAAAATATCCGGCAATAAGAAAACCAATACAAATTAAAAAACTAAACATAAGAATATATAGAATATTTCCGAGTGCAAATTAACAGAATATTTTTTTTCAAAAAAAAAAACAGTTTTTAAAATGCAAATAATTGTTTTTCTTATAATACCTTAAATCCGTAAGTAGTTTACTACTACATGTCTGAACTGTATGCCATCTGCGGAAATGTTTACCCCGTAGCGAAGCGTATCGGGGCTCAACATTCCGCTCCTTACCGTAACTACGGCATTTCGACTCCGCTCAATACACCGCTACGATTACGGTGCTCATGTCCTTCGCTACGCAAACCATACCGCTGTGGCGGTATAAACTTTGCGGATTTAAGGTAATATATCAACTATTTCCGGTGGCATATAATTATATTCGGCATCCTTTGTAAAATCGGGCTTAGGATAGTTTTTATAGAATTTGGATTCAATAGCATTTATTCTGTTATCGGGCAAATAATAATCCGAGCTGTCAAAAACCAGTCTGTATAAATTATGAAGATACATATAATCCATTCCTGCAAAATCCATTGGTTTGGATGTAACCCAGCCTTCGTTTCTAGGCCAGGTTAATCTTGACGAAGAAGTCCAGAAAGGATGATAATCTTCTACGGTTTGGTCTGTAGTTGGTCCGCTTTTCGGTGCAAGATTCAGCATATATTCGTAATACTGCTTATCTTCTTCATAATAAGAAACTCCGGGTTTATATACATTTTTATATTTGTCTTTATGTAAAAGATATAATATCAGCGGGTTATGTTCATAAGTTTTGTTATCTCTTTTATCTCTGAGAGTATGTAATAATTTATATGAATTTTTTGATGGGTTTATATCTGCTATTGTAGCCAAAGACCTGAACATATAATCATCTATTTCTTCGGGGAGAGGAATTCCGCCGATTTTTAGAAATCTCATATTTTTAAATACAAGTGATTTAAAAAGATATTTACTTAACCCCCGGTCTGAATTGTCGTAATGATATTTATCGGTTCCGGTAATTGTATTGGCGGCTTTTGCAGCTCCGTAAGAGTTCATCCATACTCCCATATCCTCTCCGCTACCCTCTCTTACAATACTATCACTTACAGGATTCATAATATACCAGCGTGTTGACATTATTGCAAATAAAATGTGCTTTGATGGTTTGGCTCTCCAATTGTTTCTGAATGGTTTTAAACTAATTTCAGGTTTCGGATATTCCTGTCTGATATGCCTTACCAACCTGTCAGTAATGTCTATTACCCATCTGTCGAAATAAACCGAATCATTTGAAATTATATTTTTTTCGCTTAAATATTCAGGGATAATATTATTTATAAATTTCAATTCAATATTTTTTATACTTTCCGGCTCTGTCATTGCTTTTACAACTGCCAGTGTTTGCATAAGATAAAAAATATTATCCTGACTCATGCCTTGTTTTGGAATAAGTCCTCTCCGAAAAACAGAATTATATGTATTGGTAGCATCTTTTATTTTATTATATTCTCCGAAAGGAGCTTTAAAATGATTATGATATTGTTTCCAGAAGCCAAGACTAACATCATCTCTGATTAAAAAACCATTAATATCATCAGGTAATAAAATGTAGTTGTATATTGTATCTCCGTTGTATATTATATATTTTTTATGATGTTGACGCAATAAATATTCGGAATATAAATCCAGACGTTCAATAGCCAGCATTGAATATAACAACATACTTAAAGTTTCCTGATAATCCTGTCCGTTGTTTTTTAACAGTCTGTATTCTGTTGCCAGAATTCCCAGCCATTGATTAAAATTGCTGTTCCCGTCGCTCCAGCTAACCCATACGGGATTTCCTTCCGAATCAAGCCGCCTGTCAATTGCAGGAATATTTGTCCCGAATTGTTCGACTTCAGGGCTTACCAGTATAAATTCGGTTAAAAGTCTGTCTCTGTAAAGATGATATTTCTCCATTAAGCTTATTTCACTTTGCGTATAAATACTGCAAGGAATAAGAAGAAATAATAATAAAGATATTTTAGTTTTTATAAAAGAAAATGAATTGTTCATATTCAATATTTTTTCTTTACTTTTGCAAAGATAATATCTATACTTAAATTTCTTAAGTAATTTATTAACTAAATATAAAATGCTGTCAATTTGTATCCCGACATATAATTATTTAATCTCCGATTTGGTTAATATCATACATCAACACTGCACAAAGCTGAATATTGAATTTGAAATAAATATTATTGAAGACGATTCCGATAAAAAAATTTCAGAAACCAACTCGGAATTAATCGGTTTAACATTTATCAATTACCACTATCAAAAACAAAACAAAGGTCGTTCGGCTACAAGAAATAAACTTACAGAATTATCAAAGTATGATAATATTCTTTTTATAGATTGCGATTCTATGCCGTTTAATAATAATTACATAAAAAATTATATTGATAATTTGGGAGATAATATAGTTTGTGGCGGAACAACTTATATAAAAGAACAAAATATAAAAGGGCACGAACTCAGATATAAATACGGATACATCAGAGAAGCCGTTGATGCGAGCCAAAGAAACCAAAAGCCGAATAATTCATTTACTACCAATAATTTTCTTATAAAAAAAGATATAATCAATAAAATAAAATTCAGAGAATCCCTTACCAAATACGGGCATGAAGACAGTCTTTTGGGATTTGAACTTGAAAAATCAAATTATATAATCAAACATATTGATAATCCTGTAATACATTTTGGCGTAGAAACCAACGAGATTTTTCTTAAAAAAACCGAAACGGCAATAACTAATTTAATTGAGATTGAAAAAATACCGGATTTGGATAAAGATTTTTTTAAAAGAATAAATCTTACAAGTACATATTTAAAATTAAATAAAAATAAAGTAACAGGATTTATCAGGTTTATTTATAGAATTTTCGGAAAACAAATAAAAAATCATTTGTTAAATTCTAAAAATCCGTCTTTGTTTATTTTTGATTTATACAAATTGGGATATTATTGTAATCTTAAAAATACAATTAAGTAAAATGCTTTTTAACAGTCTGCTTTTTATTTATCAAAAAATATTATTTTTGTAATTATT
>SLSH01000081.1 GCA_007130555.1 Bacteroidales bacterium | reverse complement strand
AGGCACGTTTCTTACATAACGAATCGGGGCTTGATAATCTGTGCCTGGCTGGTGGGGTGGCTCTAAACTGTGTCGGTAATGGCAGGGTTTTGCGAGAGGGGCCCTTTAAGAATCTTTGGATTCAGCCTGCTTCAGGAGATGCTGGGGGTGCTTTAGGAGCTGCTCTCTGTGTTTGGTATGGTTATCTCGATAATCCTCGTCTCACAGTGGGTAATACCGACTCGCAGAAAGCATCATTGTTAGGTCCTGAATACAGCAGTGAACAGGTTCGCCAGCAGCTTGATCACTTTGGTGCTGTTTATCATGAGCTTTCGATGTCCGAAGTCAATAGCCGGACGGCCGACTTGATTGAAGAGGGTAAGATTATTGGCTGGTTCCAGGGCCGGATGGAATTTGGTCCACGTGCTCTGGGAAATCGCAGTATTGTCGGCGATCCGCGCTCTGAGACCATGCAGTCAAAAATGAATTTAAAAATTAAATTCAGAGAGTCATTTAGACCGTTTGCCCCAGCAGTTATGCGTGAGCACGTTTCTGAATACTTCGAGTTGGATGACGATTCTCCCTATATGCTGCTGGTTGCGCCAGTGTGTGAGAAACATCGTAAACCTATGACTGATGAGCAGCAGAAGCTTTTTGGAATTGCCAAACTGAATGTGCCAAGGTCTGTAATTCCGGCGGTTACCCACGTCGATTATTCCGCTCGGGTGCAGACTGTATCTCAGGAACAACACCCTGGGTTTTACAATCTGCTGAATGCCTTTTATGAGCGAACTGGCTGCCCGGTGTTGATTAATACAAGTTTTAATGTAAGGGGAGAGCCAATCGTATGCACACCGGCAGATGCCTACACCTGCTTTATGCGTACGGAGATTGACTGTCTTGTTGTTAATGATTTTTTGATGTTTAAGGAGGAACAACCGCAGTGGCAGGAAAAAGAGGATTGGCGGAACAAATACGAGTTGGATTAGAAGAGGTTCAAACTGTGCAAAAGGTTCAGTCGAAGACTTTGGATCCTTTGGAGCAGCTCTTGTTTCGAAAGACAGTGCGGCAGCATGTCAAAGAGTTTGGAGCCTTATTTGCAACGATTTTTCTGGCTATCAGTGCCTTTCTTATTTGGCGTCAGACAGCGCCTTATTGGACGATTGCTTTGTTGCTCTTATCGACCGCAATGGTTTACGGGGCCTACGCTGCACCGCGTGCATTGCATCCCGTCTGGAAGGGCTGGATGAAGTTTGCTGAAGCCTTAGGCGTTCTTGTAACTTCTTTGATATTGTTTACCGCTTGGTCATTAATAGTCATTCCAATGGCTCTATTACTTCGAATAATTGGAAAACGTGTTATGGATTGCACCTATAAGGCTCCGGTTGGCAGTTATTGGGAGGAGCGTGAGCCCGGGAAAGACGACTTTAAGCTGTTAGAAAGGCAGTATTAAAAAAGGCGCCAGCGGCACCTTTTTTAGTTTAAAAGCCCATGCGCATCGCACCACCAGCCCCGATGGCTCCTACTCCCAATGCGGCAACAATAACACCAAGAACCAAACCGACTATGAGAATACCGATGACTGAAACAATATAATACACAAACCGTTTATTGTCTGGCACTGTGCTTAAAGCAGGGATGCCAAGCCAAAGGCAGTAGAGACTGTATAGAAGAAACAGTAACTGCAACATGGCTATGGTCACAGATGGAATCAGACTTAATATGCCACCGACATATGCTGGGGTATAAGAGTAAGCGAATAATTTAACGCCGTCTGTGCGAGTTATCTGCCCCTCAAATTTTGGAGCTAAGAACTCAAGCACCATTGCTGCCAGATAGACCCTTACCAAAGCAACCAAATAGGTCACCACGGCCAGAACTAGCCAGCTAAAGAAAAGTCTTGGTGCACTTATTGTATTTCCTATAAAACCAGCCACTGCAGGAACTGCTGCAAGAAAAACCACATACTTGGTATAAATGTCCTTAATAGAATGCGCATCTCCTTTAATTGTTGCCCAGGCTCCGCTTGGATTGAGCATTACAAGCTTGACTCTCTCCAAAATCCATTGCCAATCACACGACTTACAAATATTACTCAACTGCTCAAGCGGTTTTTGAGAATTATCATTTTGAGTGTTCATGTCATGCCTCCAAACAATGGTTTTAGTCAATTACTAAACCTGTATAACATAAAGTCACAAAAGACAAACTGAATTAAACTGAATTAACGTGCTGGGGTGATACGAGAGAAGATGTTTTTTGAAGATAGGCAGTGGAAAAGTTCTTTAATTATTTAGAATTACAGAAAAATTGGCATTTATTGAATATCTGGTCTAGATAACGCAATGCAATTGGAGAATGGCTGTTCGACATGGCCGAGTATGCCAAGGTTTAGATATACTGATCCTCAGCACCACCACCACCAATGACGATCTTGCCCTCAGCCTCAAGCCTGCGAACAATATCAACAATACCCTGTTGGGCTTTTTCTACATCTTTCAGCTTGACAGGTCCAAGTGCTTCCAGGTCTTCCTTGATCATGCCGGCTGCACGTTGTGACACGTTGCGGAAAAGCAGATCTTTGAGGTCGTCGCTGGCATTTTTCAAGGCCAATACCAGTTGATCGCGTGGAACTTCTTTAAGAACCGTTTGAACGCCTTTATCATCAATACCTTTGACATCTTCAAAGGTAAACATCATATTACGAATCTGTTCAGCGAGGTCTGGATACATCTCTTCGATTTCAACCAATATGCGCTCTTCATTATTTCTGTCAACAAAGTTCAGTATATCTGCTGCTGCTTTCGGGCCCCCAACTTCTTCTTCATGTTCAAGTCCACTGCCACGTAGTTGGGCTCGTAATACTTCTCTTACTTCATCAACCACATCACCCTTAACGTTGTTTAAATGGGAGATGCGTATAAGAATATCGGTCTGTGCTTCTTCCGACATAGTGGTCAAGACCTGAGCAGCCTGATCCGCGTTCATTTTAGTCATTAAGAATGCGACTGTCTGAGGATGTTCGGCAGCTATGAAAGGATGTAATATCTTATCGGGAACGTCCATGATAATCTGACTGATGGCTTCCTTGCGTGAGCCAGTGATATATTCAAGCAGACCTTCACCGGCGTCTGCACCAAAAGCTGAAGATATGACATCTTTGGCAAATTCGCGGCCATCGACAAGAACCTTTTCGCCAGCTTTCATCATCTGGCGGAATTGATTGGATACTTCGAATTGAGTTTCACGATCAACCTCGGATACTGCCATAAAGGCGCGACTAATTCGCTTGACTTCGGGCTCGGT
>SLSH01000379.1 GCA_007130555.1 Bacteroidales bacterium | reverse complement strand
TTTAAACTACCGCAAGCCGTTGTGGCAATAATTTTATCACAACCCAATTGTTTAAGTGCAGAAATATTTGCACGATTATTAACATTAGTGGGTGTTATGGTATGCTCCCTGCCATGACGCGATATTATGGCAATTTCTTTGCCATGCAACTCTCCCGTTAAAACTTCGGATGAAGGGTTTCCGTATTTAGTTTCTATCTTAATTGTTTTGGGATTTGTAAAAATATCCAATTTTTCTAATCCCGTTCCGCCGATTATTCCAATCATAATTTTTATTTTAAAAAACAGTGCAAATTTAAGATTATTTTTTTATCTTTGAGATTATTTTAATTTTTTAAAAATATGGCTTTAAGTATTCATTATAGCGGTAGCATAACTAAACCTGAATTACTTCCCGTACTGATTTCGGAAATTAAAGAAATTGCCGAAGTACATAAATACTCTTATGAGATTTTTGAACAATCTTTTCCTGAAGATACATTTAGCAAAGAAACTTATAATGATAAAATTTATGGTATATATTTGGGTATCCCTAAATGTGAGCCTGTTTGGTTTTGTTTTTTGTCAAACGGAAGAATAAGCAGTCCTGCCAATCTGAAAATTTTCGGCAATTCAAAATCGGAAAAAGAAAAACAATATGTATATCAGGTATCAGTTAAAACTCAATTCGCAGGAATAGAAGCTCATAAATTTATAGTTAATTTATTCAAATATATTTCGAATAAATATTTTACGGGGTTTGAATTTATTGATGATGGACAATACTGGGAAACTAATGACGAGGAAGTTTTAAAGAAAAATTTCGACAAATTCAATTCTGTTTTAAATACCTTTACCGAAGCATTAAAAAAAGGAATCAGAGACGAAGGGGAAACATTAGAGGCTTTTATTAAAAGGATTGCTCAGGATGTATATAAAAATATGAAGAAATAAAATTTATTGATTTCGTTAAATTAAATTATGACAGAAAAGAAACTAATAAACAAACTTATAGAATTTCGCCACGAGTTACATCAATATCCCGAATTGTCACATAATGAGTCGCAAACTCAGGAAAGAATCATAAATTTTCTTAAATATTTAAAACCTTCAAAAATTATAAAAAATATAGGCGGTTACGGACTTGCTTATATATATGATTCGGGTGTACCGGGAAATACGGTCATGTTTCGTTCCGATATGGACGCACTTCCCATTACCGAAGTAAATAAGTTTGATTATATTTCTAAAAACCAAGGCGTTGCACATCTTTGCGGACATGACGGTCATATTGCCGTTTTATGTGGATTTGCAAATTTAGCGGATAAAAATCCTCCCAAAAAAGGAAAACTTGTTCTGTTATTTCAGCCTGCCGAAGAAACAGGAGAAGGTGCAAATTTGGTTGTAACCGACAAAAAGTTTGCAGAAATAAAACCGGATTATTCTTTTGCATTTCATAATTTACCGGGATTTCAAAAAAACTCAATATGTATTAAAAACGGCAGTTTTGCATCTGCGTCAACAGGCATTATAATTGATTTAAAAGGGCTTTCCTCTCATGCTGCTCATCCCGAAGACGGAAATAATCCCGATAAATGTATAGCTGAACTTATTTATGAATTTAATAAAATTTCCGAAAACAAAAATAATTATAAAGATTATACGCTTATAACCATAATACATATTAAACTTGGAGAAATCGCATTTGGCACCACTCCCGGCAAAGCTGTGATAATGGCTACATTAAGAACATACAGAAATGATGATATGCAAAAATTACAATCCGATGTAAAAAGTATTGTAAAAAAAACTTGCAAAAAATTTAATATAACTTATAATGTTTCCTTTACTGAAGAATTTCCTGCAACTTATAATAATGAGCATACATATAGTATCGTAAAAAATGCCATAGAAAATAACAATTTTAATTCGATTGAATTAAAAGCTCCTTTCAGATGGAGCGAAGATTTCGGGCATTTTTCACTAATATCAAAAGCTGCATTATTTGGAATAGGTTCAGGGATAAATCATCCCCAATTGCATAATGAAGATTTTGACTTCCCCGATGAAATCATAGAAACAGGGATTTTAATGTTTAATGATATTTATAAACAATTATTATTTTAAAGTTATGCAAAATACCTCATACATTGAACTAAGTAAAAAAGCTTATAAAAGTAATATCAGATTTATTCGAAAAATTGTCGGTAAAGATGTAAAAATAAGTATTGTTGTTAAAGGAAATGCTTATGGACATGGAATTGAGCAAATTATACCAATGGCAGAAGAAAATAAAATCAATCATTTTTCGGTTTATTCTGCTTTTGAGGCAGAACAAGTTTTGGAATATAAATCCAAGAAATCAGATATAATGATTTTCGGATATATCTCAGATGAACAATTAGAATGGGTAATTAAAAATCAAATTGAGTTTTATGTTTTTGATATTTACAGACTTAATATGGCTTTGGATATTGCAAAACGTATTAAGAAAAAAGCACGAATTCATCTTGAATTAGAAACGGGATTTAAAAGAACCGGAATTGAAGAAGAAGATTTTTTAACTATTGTCAGGTTGCTAAAGAAAAACTACAGACATTTTATTTTGGAAGGCATTTGTACACATTTTGCAGGAGCCGAGAGTATTTCCAATTTTGTTAGAGTAAAAAACCAGCTTTCCTTATATCGTAAATATTGCAGGTATTTTAAAAGACATGGATTTATTCCTAAAAGGAAACATACTGCAAGTTCTGCCGCTACTTTACTTTATCCTCTGACAATATTTGACCTTGTAAGAGTAGGTATTATACAATACGGATTCTGGCCTACAGCTGAAACATTGATATTCAGATATAATAAATTCGGGGATAAAGAATCCAGTTTAAAACGTGTAATTTCATGGCAATCTAAAGTGATGGCAATAAAATCGGTTAATCGCGGAGAATTTATAGGATACGGAAATACTTATCTGGCAAATAAAAATATGAAAATTGCAATTATCCCTGTCGGGTATAATAACGGGTTCAGCAGATCTCTCAGCAATAAAGGACGTGTGCTTATTCAAGGCAGAAGATTAGATGTAGTAGGAACAGTTACAATGAATACAATTAGTGTAAACATTACAGACCTTAAAAATGTTAATATCGGAGATGAAGTTGTATTAATCGGAAAACAAAAAAAATTAAGTATTAGTGTGGCTTCGTTTAGTGAAATGAGCGACAACTTAAATTATCAGGTGTTGGCAAGACTACCGCAAAATATTCCGAGATATGTAGTTGAATGAAAAAAAATATTATTTTTGTAAAGTAA
>SLSH01000256.1 GCA_007130555.1 Bacteroidales bacterium | reverse complement strand
TCTCATAAATTTGCTGTTAAAATAATGCTCTCATAAATATTGTGTTTTTGCCCTTTAGGGCATAAACATTAATAAAAGCCAAATATACATAAACCATGTTTTCGCGTTAGCGAATAAACAAAAGAAAAACATATTACAACATTTTATTCCACGCACGACATTATTTGTCGTAAACTTTACTTATTTTTGAAATAAAAATAAATTATTATGTCAAAACGAGAAGCATTATTGCGTTACAATCTTATTATCAGAAAACTCCGTAACAGCCCGCAGTCATTTGAGCAGTTAAACCAATCTCTTGAAATGGAGTCAGATATTCAAGGTTATGATTTTAATATTTCAAAACGTACTTTCCAGCGGGACTTGAACGATATTCGCAGTATTTTTAATATTGATATTCAGTATGATTATTCTGATAGAGTTTATTTTATCAATGATGAAAACGAACCTGAAATGTCGGATAGAATTCTTGAGGCTTTTGATATTTTTAACAGCATGAATATCAAACAAAGATTATCGGAATTTATTCATTTTGAAAGCCGAAAACCAAAAGGTACAAACAGTCTTTATGGTCTTATTCATGCGATAAAAAACAATTATAAAATCTCTTTTATTTATCAAAAGTTTTCGGATAACAAACCAAGTGTCAGAAAAGTTGAACCTTATGGGATAAAAGAGTTTAAAAATCGTTGGTATGTTCTGTGCAGAGATACTAAAGACAATATTATCAAAAATTTTGCTCTTGACAGGCTTACAGGATTATCAATATCAAAAGAAAAATTTAAAATTCCCGCAGAATTTGATATTCATACTTTTTTTAAAGATTGTTTCGGTGTAATAATTCCTGAAAATAAAAATCCGAGAACAGTGGTATTATCATTCAATCCTTTACAAGGTAAATATATAAAATCTCTGCCACTTCATTTATCACAGGAAGTAATAAAAGACAATAAACAAGAATTCAGAATAAGATTAAAAATCTTTATAAGCCATGATTTTATTATGGAATTATTATCACTTGGCAATAATGTTAAAGTAATAGAACCACCCGAATTAATTGAAAAATTGAAAGAGAACTATGAAAAAGCATTAGAAAATTATTCTTGATAATAATAAACCTGCTACCGCAACACTGCTACTTAGGATTAGCAGATTCTCAAAAAACTAGTTATAAACACAAAATTAAATTATATAAAACTGCTAAAATCCAATGGTGTTTTTTTAAAAAAGCCAAAATTGCTTAAATTCTTACAAAAAACAATTCGGAAAAATAACTATGATTATATCCTTCAATATTTGTATATCCTTCCTGAATTATAATGCTGATATTATTTTCGTTTAAGAATTCATATTGAAAAGGTCTTGCAGAGCCTCCGAGTTGTAAGGTTTCGGATGAGTTTCGCATTGGGACACCCAAATTACAACAAAAAATAAATATAAATAACTGATAATGTGGAATATTCGATTTTTACGAAAAAAAAGTGCGGAACTCATGAAGAAATGTAAAATAATACATTTATTCAAAGGAAAAATTGCGTCTGTGAAAAATACAATATATGCGGAGGCAAAATAAATTATACCAATTTCTTAAGATTTAAAAGCGTTTTGGCTATTTCATTATGCAATATGGAATTTACATTAACTTCATCGGCAAATTTTTTCCATTGGTTCACAGTATCATTAATTTCATCAATGATTTCAGAAGCTTTTTTACAACGGATGGATTCTCCTATTACCAGTAAATCTGCTTTTGTGATGTTTTGTCGCTTACCATTTACACTTAAGGCATGATGACTGACCCACTCACTATCAGGGCGATAGGCATGGCAAACATCATAAGCAGGAGCCAATACCCACTTAGCTCCTTGCTTAAGCAAAAACGAGAAATTCTTGGTATGATCGTCACAATTCTTGGCAATAACATTGAAAACCATTCTTCTGAACATCTGTTCGGCATCGGCATAATTGAGTTTTAACTCTCTTATGCACTGAAAGAGCTGTTCATAACTGAAACTATTAACCAGGTTGTAGTCAAAATGCTTTAGAGCACAGAAAGTTTGTACATGATGCTTCACATCATTAGCTTCCCGATCAAAGCGTTTGGTCATGAAGTGTGCCCTGCCGTTTTCTTCCAACAGCCGAGAAGGCATCATATCAATGCCACAAGCTTTAGCCATATTGTAGTAAGCCATTTCTACTCTGCCGTATCCATGACTGCTGCCTAACTGAACATAGCTTACGCCGTCGAGTTTGATAAGCCAATGTTCAAATCCCTTAGGTGCTTTGGTTTGACCCGATTTTACTTCCCCTGTTTTTTCATTCCATGCAATTACTGCTTTTGGACGTGCACCACCGGCTGATGTTCCAATCTTTAAAATCTCCAAAACAGCCTGTTCTTCATTTTTATTTAGATTGGTGGTAAATGTTTTACGCAGTTCCATTATTTTTTTGGCTGTAGCTACTAAACTATCTATTTCTATTGAAAATGCCCGTTTTGTTTCCTTGAACACAGTCGGCTCAAATTCTAAGGCACCCATACCGCGAGTTCCGATAAAACAGAGCATTTCTACTGCATTCATGCTGTCAAGTGGTCGTCCTTGCTGTGCCAACCAAAGATTAATCAGTTGGTTACCATATCTGTCGGGCAATGCATCAGCCAGTAACCCGGGCAAAGATTTAAAGGTATCATATTCCGAATTTCTGTCTTTTCGTAATTCCGGAAATGAATATTCATTTCGGCTATCGGAAATAGGCATTTTTATTGGGGACAAATCCCAATTTAACTGCTTAAATTTTGGGTCATATTCAAAATCAGCATATCCTTTTTCTGTATTCCAGGCAACAGCACCAACCAATTTACCCCATATTTTTACTTCTGCTACTTTCATTGCTTACCAATTTGTTTCTTCTCTGTTTTCATCTTTCTTTGATTTACCCCTTGCCCGTTGGCGTTTTTCTTTTTGCAGTTTCGCCAATGCCAAAGGACTTAGTGTTTCTCTTACGTCAAATGTGTTAAGAACCTGTAATTGATCCAAAACCCTCAATACCTGTATTAGTGTGGTAACTGTAACCGTTTCGCCCCGTTCCAACAAACTCAAAGTAGAACGACTTATGCCGGCGGCTGTTGCCAGATTATCCTGAGTTATATTTTGCTCCATGCGATGATGCCTTACAAAGGCTCCAATATATTCTGCCAAAGCTTTGTCGCTCATAGAAGCCCATTCTTTGAATGATTTATCAATCATAAAGCGTTATTTTACTAATTAGTGAATGATATATAATGCAAATATACATATATTATTTCAAATAAAAAAATATTCTGAACAATATTTTATTCATTATAATTCTTACCGCAAGATGATAAAAAGCCTCAAGCCAAACTTGCGGCAGGGTTATTATTACTTAGCTTAAAATAAATATAGTGCGTAACTATAGTTTTATATCACAACAATCTTATTTTTAATTGCATAAGCCATTAGGCTTATAGAATTTTTTGTATTTGTTTTTGCCAGCAGATTAGTTTTATGACCGAGAACAGTTCTTTCGCTTATAAACAGAGCTTCTCCAATTTCTTTATTGCTTAGTCCTTCGCATAGTAATTGTAAAATTTCCTTTTCTCTTCTTGTAAATTCAATACTGTCATTTGTTTTATCCTTACTTTTTGATAGTTGTTTTGTAAAAAAATCAAATAATTCTTCAGAATAATAATTGCCTCCATTATTAACCGTTTGAATTGCTTTATCGAGAGTTTCTTTATTGATATTTTTCATTAGAAATCCTTTTGCCCCTGCATCAAGCATACTTTGAATATACTCGTCATCACCAAACATTGTAAGTGCAATAATTTTGATTTTCGGGAACTGCTTTAATGCAATTTTGGCTGCCTCTATGCCGTTCATATCAGGCATTTCAATATCTAACAATACTATATCAGGTAAATCGGTTTTTATAAAATTGATGAAATCGTTGCCATTGGTAGCTTCACCTACTAAATCAACATACTTTAGTTTACCAAGCACCATTTTTAATCCGTTTCTAAAGATTTCATGGTCATCTACAATTAAAACTTTTATTTTATCATTCATAATTTTTCAAAATTATTATTTATTTTTTTACTTAAAAAAAGTTAAACGACTATTTCTATTTTTATTGTGAACCCTGAATTAGGCTCACTTATAAAACTATATGTTCCGTTAATTGATTTTACTCTACTGATAATATTTTTCAAGCCTGTGCCTTTACTGTCAGATAATAAAACATCATTAACAACAAACCCCACTCCGTCATCTTTATAAAACAAAGATATTCTGTTATCATTATTAATAAGCAGAATATTTATGTTATCGGCATGTGCGTGTTTAATAGTGTTGTTTATTAGTTCGCTAATTATCCTGTATAAAATTAATTCCAGATTAGTATCCAGCTTATTAACGATATTTTCTGAAACGAAGTCTATTTTAATTTGTCCGGTATTATTGATTTTTTCACAAAATTTTTCTACGGCTTTAACCAAACCAAATGAATGAATAATAGTAGGCATAAGATTATTAGAAATTGTACGAGTAGCATTAACGGCTTCATCAATCAGTTCATTACTTTGATTGATAAGTGTGATTCGTTCTTGGTCTTTTGTAGTAGCAGAGCCTAATTCATTTACATATAATTTAAGAGCAGATAGTAAAGGTCCCAATCCATCATGCATTTCGCGGGCAAATCTTTGTCTTTCTTTTTCTTCACCTCGAATTACGGCACTTAATATCTGTCTTTCAGCTTCGTTTCTTTTACTTATATTTCTAACTACGCTAAGAATATACTTTTCTTTTCCATAACTTACAAGCCTGCTGGTAAATTCTACCTGAATTATTTCCCCCCTTTTGGTAACATGTTCGGACTCAAAGGTGAGACTTCCTGTTTCATAAATAATCTTTCTGTTATTTCCTACATAAGGAGCATATTTACCTGTCTTTATTTCAGTGATTTTCATTCCAAGTAATTCTGACCTGTCATAACCAAGAGTTTCACAGGCTGCTTTGTTTACTTCAACAATCTTTTCATTTACATCTGTTACAAATATATCATCACCTGTACTGTCGAATAGTTTTTGAAATCTTTCTTCGGTATTTGCAAGTTTTTTGCTTACATTATCGAGTCTTTCTCTTGATTTTTGCAATTCGGTAAATATTCGGTACATTTTTTCGGATGTAAAGTAGTAAACAAGTATTAATAAAAGCAACAATGAAATCACTCCAATTATTACAGAACCAATTATTGTATCTCTTTTAAAATCGGCTGTTTCAATTTCTCTGAATACTGATGCAGCAATATATAGTTCAAACTTTTCAAAATAAACAAATGCCATTGTTTTTTGCTGATTATCAATATAATAATTAATAACTCCGTTTTTCATTTCGTTGATCTGTTTGAAAAGACTACTATCTGCCCAGTTTTCGCCTTCTCTTTCGGGATGTATTACTAAAATTCCGTTTTTGTCAAAAACAAAGGGGTACCCGGTTTTACCGATTTGCAGATTTAATAAAATATTTTTTAGTTCTTTAAGGTCTTTTTCATTGTCCCCTACGTATAATGCACCAATAACAGAATCATTATGAAAAAGTGGAGTATATGCAGTTATATACCATTCGTCCACAACAATTGCTCTTCCGTAATAATTTTCTCCCTCTATTATAGCCATGCTTACGGGAGATTTCATTGGTATATATGTCCCCACTGCACGCTCTCCTATTGAATTCAACACATTTGTAGTAATTCTGACAAAACCGCTGTCTGTAAGCTGAAAAATGGTTATTGTTCCTCCGAATAGTTTTTGCAGACTATCAACAAAAAAATGATTATTATACAAATAAGCATCTCCCAACCGCCAATTTTTTAAGTATGCTTGATGTGAAATTCCTGTTTGTTGGTTTTTTATTTCTTTGGAAATGTAAGTTTTACCTGTATCAAAATCAAAACCTTTAAAAATCGCCGAAGTTACATTCAAATTGTTTATTACATTCTCCTGTTTTAAAGAAGCTTCACGATCAAACATTTTGTCAATAGTATGAACTTCAAGCATCAAACTGCTTTCCATTTGCGTGTAGAACAAATTAATTGATTTATTAACAAAATAAATTGTAATAACAACAACTGCAATAGTTATTATCAGACTAACAGGCAAAAACAATCTTAATCTTATCGGCATAAATAATCTTTTTACAAATAGATTAAATTTTAAAAACAAAAATAAGATTTTTTTTAGAAACATGTAATGATTTTTGTTTTGGTTATCAGGTTAATTTTTCTAATCCAAAATTACATGTTATATTATTATTACTATTGATGTAATCGGGTTTATTTATAGTAAAAAAAGCGACCCGAAAACTTTTAGTTTTCCGGGTCGCAACATTTGATAAGTCAAATGCATCATTATAAAGGAGGATTTTTAATTTTTAATAATCAAACAGGGATACTAACCGTAAAAACACTCCCTTTATCGGGTTCGCTTACAACTTCTATTTTCCCTTTATACAATTCAACCATTTTTTTTGCAATTGATAGTCCTAATCCACTGCCGGTTACGTATTTTGTTTTTTCATTTTTTATTCTAACAAAATCTTTGAATAATAATGCTTTCTCGTCCTGAGTCATTCCAATGCCTGTGTCTTCAATAGAAATAATAATACATCCATTTCTGTTGCTCAAATTAACAAAAACTTTTCCATTTTCTTTATTGTATTTTACTGCATTCGAAATTAAATTATTTATAATTATTTCCATCTCACTTTTATCAGCCATCATCATTATATCTTCATCACTTGCTATATTGATTTCAATACTCCTTTGAATTGCTAATGGTTCTATAGACCCTGCTACATTTTTAACAAGTTCACTTAAATCAATATTTCTTAAATCCCTTTTTTTCTTTCCCGATTCCATACGGGTTAAATCTAAAAGATCAAGTATTAATGCTCTCATTCCTTTAATTCTTTCAATTGAGCGGAGTATCATTTCCATGTAGTCATCAATATTTTCTCCAACCTGCTTTTCTTTCATTATTCTCAAATAACCCTCTATTGCATTAATTGGAGATTTTAACTCATGTGATAATACTGAAAGAAATTGAAATCTAATTTCTTTGCCTTCTTCTTTCATTTTTTTTGTCATTCTTCTGAGAAATAGATTTTTGGTAATATTCTCTACAGAAGTTCTAAGTTCTTGAGGCGTAAAAGGTTTAGGGACAAAGTTAAAAGCACCATTATTTGTTGCTTTTATAGCAAGTTCGAGAGATGCATAAGATGTTATCATCATTACCGAAATATCCAGTTGGTTTTCATTTATATATTCTAAAACTTCAATACCGTCTATTCCCGGCAGTTTATTATCCAACAATATTATGTCAATCTTTGTTGAGTCTATTATTTCAATTGCTTTCTCACCTGTTTCAGCTTCCATAATATTGAATGTAAAATCCTCATCCATAAAAGGATATCCGACGGAAAAGTCGCGTAATATTCTTTCGGCACCGGAACGAATTCCGGGTTCGTCATCAACAATTAATATTGTTAACACACTCATAACTTTATATTTTTAGCAGTTTATTAATTTCTCTTTGTAATTGATCTTGTCTCAGACCTTTTTCAAGATACAAATCTGCTTTTATCCATTTTTTATCATTTTCATCTTCCAGACTAAACTTAATTCCTGTCTCGGAAGTTACAGCAGTTGCAATAATAACCGGAATATCCGGATTTATCTGTTTTAAACGATAGCTTAATATAAATCCGCTATCCATTTTCTCCATCATCAGGTCAATGATTGCAATATCCATATTAACTGTATCAATCATTTCTTCTGCTTCTTTTTGACTACATGCGCTGACAACATTAAATCCCATATTCTCAAGCATCTGTGTCATTTGGATGATGTAATCAACATCGTCATCAACCAAAAAAATCGTTTTTTTTAATTTTGTTTCCATATCTTTAATTATTTAAATTTAAATTATCCTTGGTAAATTAATAATAAACTCGGTTCCGGTCTGACCTTTTTCGGGTTCAGCATTTGATATAGCCCTGATCTTTCCGTTGTGCATTTTTATAATTCCATAAACAAGGGGTAAGCCTAATCCTGTTCCTTTTCCGATTTCTTTGGTTGTAAAGAATGGAGTAAAAAGCTTTTCCTTATTTTCTTCCTTTATTCCTATTCCTGTATCTTTGATTTTTATTTCAATATTTTTATCATTTCCGTTTACAAAAAAACTGAGTTTTCCTCCGTCCGGCATTGCTTCAACAGCATTTCTTGCAAGATTTGTAAATACCTGCATCATTTGTTCATAATCTATCATAAAATATGGGTCTGAAGTTTCAGCAGGTATATAAACTTCTACATTTTCGGGAATTACCAGAGAATCAATAGATTTTTTTATAAAATCCAAAATATTTACTTCTTCAACTTTAATTTTATTTTTTCTTGCAAAATTTAGAAGTCCGTTTACTATATTTTTACATCTGTCTGCTTGTTCCACTATTAATTGAACATCTTTTTTTGTTTGTTCATTATTCTTTAACTCTTCCAGAAGTATATTACTATACATTGTAATTATACCAAGCGGATTGTTAAGTTCATGAGCTATACCTGCAGAAATCTGTCCCATATTTGCCAATTTCTCGGAATGTTTTAATGCTAATCTTGTATTTTTCAAATTTTCATTGGATAAATTCAGTTCTTCTATTAATTTGTGTAACTTTTCAATAGTGTATGGCAAACACATTTCGTCTTCGGCATAACCCCAAACAACCGCTTCTGCATGCTCATAACAAGTGTCATATCCACATGCACCGCAATTTAAATGGTCTGACAGATTAATTTTTCCCATTTTTCTCAATACACTTTCTACTTCAGAGCTTCCAATATTTGTATTTCTTTTATCATTATTAATAAAAGATTGGGACAAATCAATGTTTTTATATTTCTGAATGTCATTTTCCCACTGATTATAATCCAAATTCTTAAGTTTTTGTTTTACATATTTACTTATTTGCGAACGTTTAAAAAAACGCTTTGCTTTTTCTGTCATTCCGGCTCCCATGATGCATCCATTACAGCATAATAATTCTAAGTGATAGTCAGCAATTTCTCCTTTTTCAAATTCTTTTATTGCTTCTTTAAAATTATTTTTTCCCGAATCAACAATAATTTTTCCGTTAACTATGCTGTCCGTTTTATTAACAGTTTGCAGCAATCCTCTGCTGAGAGGGAATATCGCACCCATTCCTGATTTTGGTCCATCAAAATCTGATTTTGTAGCATTTTCAGGTTTAATATCATTTTTAAGAAAAAGTTCTCTTAACTCTTTAAATGTCAGAGCTTCGTCTATTTCATCAGATTCAGCTTTTTTTGCAACACAAGGTCCTAAAAACACTATTTTTATATCTTCTCCGTATAGGATTTTAGCCAATCTTGCTGTAGCCACTAGAGGAGAAGCAATGGGAGCAATATTATCAATCAATTGCGGATGATATTGTTCAATATAAAAGACAATTGCAGGGCAGTCAGACGTAATAAATTTATTAGTTGTATTATCCTGTAGTTTCTTGTATTCTTTTGCAACCAAATCGGCTCCAAATGCTACGTCAAGTACTTTATAAAACCCAAGAAGACGTAGCATTCCAATAAGAGTTTTATAATCATCAAAATCAACAAACTCACCCGGAAAACTAGGAGCCAAACATGCAACAACTTTATTCTTTTTATCAGATAATAAAGTTTCTACTTCTTTTTTTAATTGCAAGAATTCTTTTGCATTTTGGCTACATACAGTAATACAATTGCCACAACCTATACACCTCTCACTTAGTACTTCTGCTTGTCCGTTAATTATTCTTATTGCTTTAACGGGACATTCTCGAACACAGGTATAGCAAACCCTGCATTTGTCTT
This sequence comes from Bacteroidales bacterium, assembly GCA_007130555.1. Classification (GTDB taxonomy): domain Bacteria; phylum Bacteroidota; class Bacteroidia; order Bacteroidales; family ML635J-15; genus SLSH01. The sequence continues at coordinate 2,638 of SLSH01000256.1, read as the reverse complement.
TTACGGTAAAAACTAATTGTTCTCTTTTTGAATGTCCCATTGCTGTCTCTCTATCTTTTACTAATGATTATAATAGAACCTCTCTTTTGCAATAATGCGTATGCAATAAATCATGTGACTTATGTCCAAGAGGTTTACTTAAAAACTCCTCATATAATTTTAATACTTCCGGGTTTTTATGAGATACTCTTAATGTCTCATTGTCATCAATATCATACAATGATTTCATACGCGATTTTATTTCCTCCTCAGAAGCTCCTATGTGTTGACCTCCTCCGTTAATGCAACCTCCGGGACAAGCCATTATTTCAATAAAATGATAATCTTTTTCTCCTTTTTTTATTGATTCCAGTAGATTTCTTGCATTAATAAGTCCATTTGTAACTGCTACTTTTACGGTTAATCCATTAATATCAACCTGAGCTTCTTTGCATCCGTTAAAACCTCTTACTGCTTGAACTTCTAAATTTGCCAGTTCATTTCCGGTAATTAAATAATAAGCGGATCTTATTGCAGCTTCCATAACTCCTCCTGATGCCCCGAATATTTTACCTGCTGTACTTCTATGACCAAGCGGAGAATCGGTTGATTCAGGTTCAATATTATGCATGTCTATTCCGTACATTCTGATTAATTGACCTAGTTCGCGAGTTGTTAATACAGCATCAACATCTGTTATCCCTTTATTGGTCATCTCATCTCTTTGTGCTTCAAATTTTTTGGCAGTACATGGCATAATAGAAACAGAATAAATATCTTCGGGATTCAAATTAAGTTTTTCTGCCCAGTATGTCTTTACTAAAGCTCCCATCATTTGTTGTGGTGATTTACATGTAGAAACATTAGGTAAAAATTCAGGATAAAACTCTTCAGCAAACTTAATCCAACCCGGACAACAACTAGTAATCATTGGCAATGTTCCTCCGTTTTTTACTCTATCAATAAGTTCACTGCCTTCCTCCATTATTGTTAAATCAGCCGTAAAAGTAGTGTCAAATACATGACTAAAACCTATCTTTCTTATTGCAGCGTTCATAATTCCATTGATATCTGTTCCCGGAGTTATATTAAATTCTTCTGCTAATGATACAGAAATCGATGGTGCATAATGAGCTACAACAGTTTTATTCGGATTATTAAGCATTGATATTAATTCGGGAAAATGACTTTTTTCCGATAATGCACCTGTTGGACAAACCATAATACATTGACCGCAATTAACGCAACTTGAAGTATTTAAACCCTGATTAAAAGCTACTCCAATTACCGAGCTGCTTCCTCTATTAATAAAATCTATACAAGAAACACTCATTACTTCATCACAAACCTTCACACAGCGACCACATAAAATACATTTATCAGGATCACGAACTATAGATGCACTAGACCTGTCAAGATGAATATTATTTTTTACACCCTTGATTCTTCGTTCTCTTACATTCAGTTCTTCTGATAAATCTTGTAATTCGCAATTTTTATTTCTTATGCAATATAAACAATCGTCCGGATGATTTGACAGAAGTAATTCTACAATTGTCTTTCTAGACTCTATTACTCTTGGGGAATGAGTTAATATTTTCATATTCTCTTCCACAGGCATAGAACAAGCTGTAACCAATCTGTTGGTTTTTATATCCTCTACAACACACATACGACATGAGCCTGTAGGGATACTCCCTTTAAGGTGGCAAAGTGTTGGAACTTTTATACCATGTCTGTTAAGAGCATCTAAAATGGTTTCTCCATTTTGTGCTTCTATTTTTTTATTATTAACTTCTATTAAAAAACTCATAGTTTTAGATATTTAAAGATTTTACATTATTTTATATCATAATCAATTTTTTACTGGTTGAGTAAAATCCAGATCGCATCTCATACACCTTCTGGCTTCACACTTAGCATCTTTCTCGCTTATAGCTAATTCTACCTCTGCAAAAGAACCCATACGTTTATCAACGGGGAGCATTGGAGTTTTCGCTCTGACTTGTGAGCCTTCATCCTCAACATCATTCTCAACCGGCTTGACGAAAATATCGGGAAGTACTACTTCCTGAGGCATTCTCATAGATTTGCCTTCGAGATATTGTTCAATCATGAAAGCTGCTTTTTTTCCTGCGGCAATTGCTTCGATAACAGTATTAGGTCCTGAAACTACGTCACCGCCTCCAAAAACTCCTTTTTGAGAAGTAAGAAGTGATTCTTTGTCAACTGAAAGTGTACCCCACTTAGTATTGCTTAAGTTCCCAATATATTCTGATTCTGGTTGTTCACTTATTGCAACGATCAATGTGTCAAGTTCAGCAATAAATTCGCTTCCCTTTACAGGAACGGGGCGTGGTCTTCCACTTGCATCCTTTCCTTCGAGGCTATTCTGAATGAATTCCATGCCCTGTAAAACGCCGTCTTTATGGATTACTTTAGTAGGTGCAACGAGGGATTTGATTTCAATACCTTCTTCCAGTGCTGCTTCTATTTCTTCCTTGTATGCGGGCATCTCGTTTTCTGTACGACGATAGAAGACTGTAACACTATCAACGCCTTTATAACGGAATGCTACTCTTGCAGCGTCAATGGCTGAGTTTCCACCTCCAATGATTCCGACTTTACCTTTTGCAAGAGTTTTACCTTCAAGGTTATA
>SLSH01000006.1 GCA_007130555.1 Bacteroidales bacterium | reverse complement strand
TACAGGAGAAAAAACTCTTCTGAATCGACCTGTTTGCGAAGATTTTGAAATTCTTAAACAAATGAATTGCGAATATCATTGCAATGAAAACAAACTTCCCGTAAAATTTTCAAAAGCAGGACTTATGCCCGGTATTTATGAAATAAATAATCCTGTTTCATCACAATTTATCAGCGGATTATTAATGTCAATGCCCCTGCTTAAGGCGGATTCAAAACTTATAATAAACAATCCCGTAAGCATTCCGTATCTATTGATGACACTTGATTGTATGGAAAAATCGGGTGTTAAAACCATGTATAAAATCTCCGACAATAAACTTATAGTTCACATTTTTGGCAATCAGAAATATGCTCCGGTAAATGCAGACATAGAGGGAGACTGGAGTTCGGCGGTTTTTTTTATCGTTGCTGCCGCAATTAACGGACAAATCAAAATCAGCGGTTTAAACATAAATTCCAAACAAGCCGATAAGGATATTTTAAATGTTATGGAAAAAGCAAAAATCAAATATTCTTATGATAATGGAATTTTATTTGTCGAAAAATCAACTGTTAACAGCTTTGATTTTAATGCCATAAATTGTCCCGATATTATTCCCGCATTAATTATTTTGGCTATTTTTGCAAATGGAGAAAGCAAAATTAAAGGAGCAAATCGTTTAAAAATTAAAGAAACTTCACGTGCCCTAGTAATGCAAAATGAATTAAATAAACTCGGCATAAAAATATCAATTGATGATAATTGTATTACCGTAATAGGTTTGCAAAAACAAAACGGAGGAACTATAAACTCACACGGAGACCACCGGATTGCAATGGCATTAAGTATTCTTGCATTGAATAACGATAATTCCGTTAAAATCGAAAATCATAACTGTGTTTCAAAATCTTATCCGGATTTTTATAATGACTTAAAAAAAACAGGAGCAAATATTTATGAATAGTTTTGGCAGAATATTCAGAATTTCTCTTTACGGAGAATCTCACGGTACCGAAATCGGTGTTATTATTGACGGTTGTCCGCCGGGGATAAATCTGACGGAAAAGGATTTTATTAAAGATATAGAACGCCGTAAATCAGGAATTGTCGGCACAACAAAACGTACAGAAAGCGATAAACCGATTATCAAAAGCGGTGTTTATAAAAATAAAACCACCGGAGCACCGATAATGATATCGTTTAAAAACGAAAATCAAAAATCCGAAGATTATGAATTTGACGGGTTTTTCCGACCCGGACATGCCGACTTTACGGCAAATAAAAAATATAAGGGATTTAATGATTACAGAGGAGGTGGACATTTTTCGGGTAGATTAAGCCTGCCTGTCGTTGCTGCCGGAATAGTTGCAAAAAAAATAATCCCCGAAATAAATATTACTGCAAAAATCGAAGAAATCGGCGGACAAAAAAATTACATTAAACTAATTGAAAAAACAATTAAGGAGAAAGATTCCATAGGAGGCATAATTTCATGTACGGTAAAAAATATACCCGCAGGTTTGGGAGAACCGTTCTTTAATAGTCTGGAATCGGTTATTTCTGCAGGTTTATTTTCAATTCCCGGAATTAAAGCCGTTGAATTCGGAGCAGGTATAAATTTATCTAAAATGAAAGGCTCCGAATTTAATGATGTGTTTATTGACACTTCGGGCAAAACTCTGACAAATAACGCAGGCGGAATAAACGGAGGAATTTCAAACGGAAATGATATATTTTTTAAAGTCCATATCCGCCCAAGCTCAAGCATCGGCAAAACATTAAAAACATACAATTTTAAAACAAATAAAATGCAGAACTTCTCTGTAAAAGGAAGACATGATGCTTGCTTTGCTTTACGCTTACCTCCTGTGGTAGAAGCTGTAACGGCAATTGTTATTGCAGATTTTTGGATGGGAGGTTGAAATAGAAAATTTTTATTTGTTAAACTTTTAAAAATAACTATATTTGCATAAAAATATTCTTATATTTAATATGTAAAATGATTACAAAAAAACACATAATAGATACTTTACAAAAAGAATTTCCCAAATTACAATCGGAATTTAAAGTTAAAAGAATCGGATTATTCGGGTCATACCGCCAAAACAATGCAATAGAAGAAAGTGATATAGACTTATTAATTGAGTTTAGTGAACCAATTGGTTTAAAATTCATTACTCTTTGCGATTATTTGGAAAACTTATTTAATAAAAAAGTTGATGTTCTAACACCTGAAGGTCTTAAAAGCATAAGAGTAAAATCAATAAAAGACAATATTTTAAAAACAATTGAATATGTTGACGCAGCGTGATATAGCAAAAGTTTTAGACATAAAAGAATGTATTAATCGAATTGAATCATATACACAAAAATATAATTATACGATGTTTATGAATGACATTAAAACTCAGGATGCTGTTGTTCGTAATCTTGAAATAATTGGAGAAGCTGTTAAAAGTTTATCGGATAATTTTAAAAATAAACATTCTGATATTTCATGGAGCGAAATAGGACGCATGCGAGATAAATTAATTCATCATTATTCAGGAATAAATTATGACATTGTTTGGTCTATTGTCAAAACTGAAATTCCTCGCCTAAAAAAATATATTGCAAAGATCTAAATAACTTGTAATCATCATCAGAAGATAATTGTATTTTTTTTATATCACGGTACCTTATTGAATAACGAAATAAGAATTTTTGATTTTTTTAAGGTATTTGAGGCGGAGATTCTGTTTGTCGGTGGTTTCGAGACGCAACTTCCTTAAATCTCATAAAAATCAATCTTCGCTTGTGGCATAACATTCTGATTATCGAACATTTTTAATCGGTATTTGTGCAATCCTACCATGGCAATCATAGCGGCATTATCGCCGGTAAATTTTAATTTCGGAAAAATGATATTAAGTTCTTTTTCATCTGCAAGTTTATTCATTCTGTTTCTCAGACCTTTATTTGCGGCGACTCCACCTGTAATAACGATATTTCTTATGCCTGTTTTTCGGGAAGTCGTAATTAATTTATCGCTGATAATATCTATAATTGCTTTTTGCAGGGATGCAGCCAAGTCATATTTTTTTTGTCCGATAAAATCGGGATTATTTTTCAGATTATCTCTTATTTTATAAAGGAAAGAAGTTTTTAATCCGCTGAAACTGAAATCAAGATTTTCAATTTTCGGTTTGCCGAATTTAAACTCATTTTCATTTCCTGTTTCCGACATTTTATCAATCATTGGTCCTCCCGGATAATCCAGTCCCAGAACTTTGGCACATTTATCAAAAGCTTCTCCCGCAGCATCGTCAATTGTC
>SLSH01000182.1 GCA_007130555.1 Bacteroidales bacterium | reverse complement strand
CTGGTATTCAGCCCTATTACCGCATTATATGACGCTTTTAGTAAAGAAGGAAGAGAAAGACGTAAATTAATGGAATTAATTGAAAGAGATAAACGAAAAGAAATAATTGAAAATAAAATAAGTATTCAAAAAATATCAAGAATTACCGGACTAAATAATTATCAATCCGAAGAATTTTTTAAATGGTGTAATTTACCTGTGGAATTTATTTTAAAACTAAATGATTATGACCTTATATTATTAATTATATACAGATTTGAACAATATAAAACAACAAGCCATTATAATAAACACATTAACAGATAATTAACTATTAACAATATTAGAGGAGACTTGTTGATAACATTTTGACATTTTGTTTTATTTTTTAATAATCATATCTACTTTTACGGGTTAAAATATTAATTTTTGATAAGTTTAATTAAAAACTATTATGTTATGTTACTAATTAAATCAGAATCAACAAGTCCCTTTTTTAATTTTGCTACCGAGGAATATTTCTTAAAGAATTTCAAAGAAGAATTCTTTTTGACAAGTTTTTATGATGACTCAATAAGTGTAGGGATTAATCAGAATACACTTACGGAAATTAATGCAATGTATGTAAAACAAAACAGCATTAAAGTAACGAGAAGAAATTCGGGGGGTGGTACTGTTTTTCATGATAAGGGATGCATAAATTATTCGTTTATTATGAAAGATGATGGTTCTTCGATTGATGATTTTCATAAATATTGTGAGCCTATATTAGGTTTTTTGAAAGACAGATTTTCACTTAATGCTCAATTTCAAAGTAAAAACGATATTTCTCTTGACGGAAAGAAAATTAGCAGAATGTCTAAGTTTAGACATAACGGGAAATTTGTACAACACGGGTCTTTGACTTTTTCATCAAATTTAACAAATTTTGCAAATGCTATTAAAACAGTTTCTGAGAATCCTGAAACTAACGGACATAGTATAGAAGATTTGCCTGTTGCAAATATTTGCAAGTCCATCGCAGAAGACATTACTCCTGCAAAATTTATGGAGATGCTTTTTTCTTATATTAAAGCACACTATACAAGTGCAATTCCATACGAACTTACCAAAGAAGATTATGAAAATATATACAGGATAGCCGAAGAAAAATATGCTACATGGGAATGGAATTACGGAAAATCGCCTGATTATGACTATAAAAAAGTTATTAATTGTCCTTGCGGAGTTATTGAAGTTTTTTTAAAAGTTGAGCAGGGAATAATTAAGGATGTGAAAATTTACGGAGATTTTTTCTCCGAATATAATATATCCGAATTGGAAGATATGATAAAAGGCAATAGACACAGGTGCGACGAATTGTTAGACACTCTCAATAATATAGATATTTCAAAATATTTCGGAGATATTACAAACAAATTTTTTGTAGAGAATTTGTTTTGAAATTAATAAGTTTTCGCAGTTAAATAAGCGTAACTAATCAGTGTGTAAATTATAAATATTTTTTTAGTTCACGGTATGCTGTATATTAGAATTGAATAATGAACAATAACGAATGATGATTTTTACAAATCCTTCTTAAATCAAAAATCGTTAATCTTTGTTCATTATTCGGATTTTCCCTTTGATGCAAGATTTCAAAATTTACAAAAATTTGACCCTGTAAGCGACGCACTGAGCCTGTCGAAGTGGGTCAAAGATTAATAACCCGTACTTAGCGAAGCGTAAGTACGGGTAGAAAAAACACACATACCCCGTTTTGGCGGGAAATTTGCTTTTTTTTGCAAATTTCCTGCCAAAACATAAAAAATTAGTGTCTTTGATTCTGATTAGTTACAAATAAGCTAAAGCAAAAAAAATCATATAAATTTCATTAAGCTATTTTTTTTATAAAAAAAAATATTATTTTTGTACTCCGATTTTTTTTGCGGATGTGGCGAAATTGGTAGACGCGCTAGACTTAGGATCTAGTGCCGCAAGGCGTGGGGGTTCGAGTCCCTTCATCCGCACATGTTGTGGCTTGTAATGTATTTAGTTTACATAACTGTAAAAAAATTTAAAACCGCATAGCCTTTAAAAAGCAAAATGCGGTTTTTGTTTAAAATGTAAAAAATATAAAAAAATATCATAATGGAAGTCTTAAAAAATGAAATTGATAATTGTAATGCAATTATAACAGTAAACATTGATAAGGGAGATATATCGGAAAATGTTGAGAACAAACTTGCAGATTATCGCAAAAAAGCCAAAGTTCCTGGATTCAGACCGGGAAAAGTACCTGCGGGGATGATTAAAAAAATGTACGGAAATGCGATTATTGCCGAAGAACTTAATAAATCAGTAAGCCAGGCTCTTTTTGAATTTATTAAAAACGAAAAATTAAATGTGCTTGGAGACCCGCTTCCCAACGAAAAGCAGGAACAAGTTGATTTTAACAACCAGGAAACTTTCAGCTTTATCTTTGATATAGCATTAGCACCCGAATTTGAATTGTCCCTGACAAAAAGAGAGAAAATTGTTGAATATATTATTAAAGTTGATAAAAAATTAAAACAGTCTTTTATAGAAAATTATCAGAATAAATTCGGAAACTTTATTGATAAGGAAATTGCCGACGAAAAGTCAATTGTCAGAGGAAATATTGTTCAGATTGATAAAAACGGAGATATAGCGGAAGGAGGAATAAGTGCAGAAAATTCATCTGTTGATATTTCATTAATAAAAGATAAAAAAATTAAATCGGAATTTATTGGTGCTCAAAAAAATAAAACAATAGACTTTGATATTAAAAAGGCTTTTGAAAATGAAACCGAAATTTCCGCATTACTAAAAATTAAAAAAGAAGAAGTAAACAATATTGAACCTGATTTTAAATTTACTGTCTATGAAATTAAAGAATTTACTAAAGCGGAAATTAATCAGGAACTTTTCGATAAGGCTTTTGGTGAAGGAACAGTAAAATCAAACGAAGAATTTGAGTCAAAAATAGAGCAAATAATTAAAGAAAATTTTGCCTCGGAAACATCGTTTCTGTTAGCATTCGACATTAAGGAAAAATTTGTAAATAAATTAGGTGCCGAATTACCCGAAGCTTTTTTGAAAAGATGGCTGAAAGCGACAAATAAAGAAATTACAGAAGAACAATTAGAACAAGAATTTCCGCATTTTATCGAAAATTTAAAATGGTCGCTGATAAAGAGTAAATTAACCAAAGAACATGAAATAAAGGTTTCCGAAGAAGAACTGTTAGATGCCGCTAAAAAATCCGTAATCAGACAACTGCAAAAATACGGGATAAGCAATATTCCCGATGAACAGT
>SLSH01000048.1 GCA_007130555.1 Bacteroidales bacterium | reverse complement strand
TCTGCTACTACCAATTGTGTAACGGCATTAACCAGTTATTTTAAATTCAGTACAAATATACAATTAATATATAGGAGTAATTATACTTATGCAAATTGGAAAAATATTATGCGAAGCCAAATTAATAGCGGAAATCCAATGATTTACAGTGGGACAGTATCGGGACAGCAATACGGACATCAATTTAATTTAGACGGATATCAGGGGGATGATCATTTTCATTTTAATTTTGGCTGGGGAGGAAATAATAATGGTTTTTATACTTTAGACGGTATAACTTATGATGCAGGACAATCTGCAGTAGTTAATATATATCCCAGACCAAACGAATTTCCTCTGAATTGCAGCGGAACAAAAATAATAACGGGAACAGAAGGGTCTTTTGATGATGGAAGTTCTCATAAGAATTATTTGCCAAACTTAAATTGTACTTATGTTATAAATCCCGAGTGTGGAGATATTATTGAATTGGATTTCGACAGATTTGAATTGGTAGAAGGAGCAACCGTTGAAATTTATAATGGAACAGAAGAAGCCAATATATTAATAGCAGGCTTTGACAGTAATAATGTCCCCGCCGGTACTATTACAGCTGATGGAGGCGCAATGACAATTAAATTTATTTCGGATGACCAGGAACCGACAGCATCGGGCTGGAGAGCAAATTATTCGGTAAGTTATTGTAAAACAAATATTTTAAAAACCAAAGCATCAGGAAATTTTAACGACGGAAGCGGAATTTGTGAATACGAAAAATCAACCGTTTGTACATGGATAATTGAACCCCAGGACGCGAATTATATTATTATTGAATTTATAGAATTTAACCTTGCAAGTGGAGGTGCAGATTTTGTTAAAGTTTATAAAAATTCAATTTCTTCTGCAAATACCATTGCAACTTTTACAGCAGCCGCTCCCCCTGCGGAACCCGTTCATGTTGATGCAGGCACAGCCGTAATACAGTTTTTTGCAGATTCGGGAGATGTAGGACAAGGATGGGAAATAAATTATGAATCGGGAGTAACTGAAATCGAAAAAAATACTTTTATATCAAATTTAATAATAGTACCAAACCCCGGAGATAATAGTTCAAAAATCTATATGGAATTTGAAGAAAGCGGTCCGGGTATCTTTACTGTCTATGATTTACTGGGAAAACTTATCGATACAAAAACCATATCTCTAAAATCCGGGAAAAATAATATAAGAATAAGCGATATTGTTAACGGAAACTTAGAAAGCGGAACATATCTTATTAATATTGAAATAAATAATAAGATATATACAGAGAAATTTATAATTGCAAAATAATAATACCATTTGTTTTTTTATGTAATAATTTATAAACGGGGAATGTTTTTAAGTTCCCCGTTTACTTTTTTATACCGATTGTAATAATCATTGTAAAATTATAAAACAGTTGGATTCACCCCAGCCATCCACCATGGACTATTTTATAATTACAATTGGTATTATCTGAATATTGAACCCACTATAAAAACTATTTTTTTGCCACCAAGACACAAAGAATTCACTATACTATTGGAAATTAGCATTTTGTGCATCTTGGCATCTTTGTGCCTTTGTGGCGAGATTGGTGGTTTCTCGCCTTTTTGGAGTGGGATCAATATTTGTTAATATAAAATTTATAAAATTCATTTTTAGTAGAAAAAATTTTTATAAACTTGAAAAAAAATTATTAGTATGTTTTATATTATTATTAATCCTAATGCGGGGAAAAAAGAAGCAATAAAACATTGGCCCATAATTTATAAAGAACTTAAAAAAACGGGCATAGATTTTAAATATGAATTTACCGAAGAGCCCGGGCATTGTATTAATATTGTAAAAAACAGAATTAAAGAAGGATTTAATAAATTTATTTGCGTAGGAGGAGACGGAACGCTTAATGAAATAGTTAACGGAGTATTTAAACAAAAATATGCTGACCCATCTAATATTTTTATAGGACTTATTCCCATAGGCACAGGAAATGACTGGCGAAGATATTTTAACATACCTTTAAATTATACCGAAGCAATTGAAATTATAAAAAAACAAAAAGTTTTTAAACAAGATGTTGGTCAAATTTCTCATTTTTCTAACGGAGATAAAACAAATTCATATTTTATAAATATTGCAGGATTAGGATTTGATTCAACTGTTGCAAAAACAACAAATAAAATCAGAAGTCGGGGAAACAGAACAAAATTTGCTTATATGTTAGGACTGGGGAAAAGTCTGTTTAAATATAAAAACTGGGACTTAAAAATTGAAATTAATAATGAGAAAATTGAAAAAAAAGTTCTTTCGGTAAGTATCGGAAACGGAAAATATTCGGGCAGCGGGATGATACAAACTCCCAATGCCATAATTGATGACGGCATGCTGGACGTTACAATCTTTGAAAAAATGCCGAAAACCAAAATTATGTTTAATGTCAATAAACTCTATAACGGCAAAATTTTAAAAGTTAAAGGGATTAAAAATTATCGCACCGATAATATAAAAATAGAATCCAAACACAAAATATTTGCCGAAACAGACGGTGAAATTATTGACGACGGACCTTATGAAATTTCCGTTCTTAAAAAAGCTTTGAATGTTTATGTTTAATTGGATTAAATAACTTTTTATATTCACTTAAAATTAACATGAATTTGATGTAAAAAAATCCTATAATGCAATATTTCTAAAAGAAAATTCCTACTGTTATATCTGTTTTCGGGGTAATCCCTGAATATCCGTAGTCAAAAATTGAATAATTTCCTTTTGGCCCTTTTGTATATTTTATTCCTCCGCCAAGTTCAAATGTGAACACTACTGTTTGTACTATTGCAACCTTACACCCGATTGCAACTCCTGCTCCCATTGTTTTAAATATGTCTTTTTTGATTCCTTCGAAAAATGGGTCGTAAATATATGTTTGTTTCTCAACTTCAACATATCTGTAACCTACGTAAGGAGCAAAATACAAACCCTGAAAAACGCGTTCTTTCATAATTATAGGATATATTCGAAACTGTAATTCTGCATTTCCTCCAAATTTTGAATCACCTTCGCTTTCTTTTAAAATTATTCCGGCATTTAGCATTATGCCTTTATTGTTTTTTAAAAGATATTCATAATTTATCGAAAAAGTATTTAATGCAAAACGCGGTATGCTGACACTGAATAAATGATTTTTATCAATGGCAGATTTCTTTTCTTGTGCAATAACACTTAATACTAATAATATTAAAACTGTTTGTAAAATAAATCTTTTCATAAGACTAATAAGTTTAATTTTTTAATTAATTATTTTGCCATAAAATTATTT
>SLSH01000060.1 GCA_007130555.1 Bacteroidales bacterium | reverse complement strand
GTAGATGATATTTTATGCATTTACGAAGGAAATCCTGATATTCAAAATTATAATAATACCGAAAGACTGCTTGATGTACAATTAATAACTTCAACTGAAGTTTGTGATTCCGAATCAGTATATTTTGAAATAAATCCTTCAGAATACAATATCGAATACAAAGTATGGAATAATACAGCAGCAGAATGGTATCCTGATAATGAGACAGGAACGGGAGAAAGTATTACAATCGGAGGAGCCACACCAATTACTGAAACAACCGAATTTTTGATTTACGCTGTTAATAATGATACAGGATGCGAAACGCTTTTAAGTGATTTATTTATTATAGAAGTATTTGAAACAGAAACTCCTGACATTAATATCATCTCTGATGCTCCTGCGGTAATTTGTGATGGCACAACAATCAACTTTACCGCTAATATTACAGACGGAGGAAGTTCTCCTGTAATCGAGTGGTATGTTAACGGAAACTTGCAAGCCGAAACAAGCGATTTATTTTCAATTGAAGTCAATGAAGATATTGAAGTGTATTCGATAGTTTATAACGATAATCCTTGTGCTACAATTCCAAGTGCCACTTCAAATACTATTTCACTGAACTATACAGAAATTCTTGAAGCTGAAGTAAGTATTATTTCTAATCAGCCCGATGAAATTTGCGAAGGTGTTGAGATTACATTTAATGCAAACACAACTAATGCAGGTGCATCACCAATGTTTGAATGGTATGTAAACGGATCTGTTCAAACAGAAACAACTGATGAATTTTCAATAATACCCACTGAAGATATTGAGGTTTATGCTGTTGTAATTTCTGATTATGATTGTCCGCTTAATCCTACCGAAACTTCAAATATTATTGAAACGAATGTTATTGAAGTCGAAACTCCCAACATTAATATTATCTCCGATGCTCCTGCAGTAATTTGTGACGGCACAACTGTTAACTTTACCGCTAATATTACAGACGGAGGAAGTTCCCCTGTAATCGAGTGGTATGTAGATGGCATTTTACAGACAGGAACCAGTGATATATTCTCAATAACTATTACTGAAAATATTGATGTTCATGCTATGGTTTATAATTCAAATCCTTGTGCAACGGTTCCAAATGCAACATCAAATATCATTACAATAAATCATACAGAAATTCTTGAAGCTGAAGTAAGTATTATTTCTAATCAGCCCGATGAAATATGCGAAGGAGTTGAGGTTACATTTAATGCAAACACAACTAATGCAGGTATTTCTCCTGCATTCGAATGGTATGTAAACGGAACTGTTCAAACTGAAACAACTGATGAATTTTCAATAATACCCACTGAAGATATTGAGGTTTATGCTGTTGTAATTTCTGATTATGATTGTCCGCTTAATCCTACCGAAACTTCAAATATTATTGAAACGACAGTGTTACCACTGGCAGACCCAATAATCTCAATAAGTTCGGATGCTCCGGCAGATATATGCGAAGGAACAGAAATAATTTTCACCGCAGATGTTACAAATCCCGGAAGTTCGCCAACATTTGAGTGGTATGTAAACAGTTCGGTTCAGACTGAAACAGGAGCAACATTTACAATTGAGATGAATGAAGATATAAATGTGTATGCTGTAGTAAATACTGCTAACCCTTGTGCATCAGATCCGAGTGCTACTTCTGATTTTATTGAATTAACACTTGCTCCATCTCCCGATCTAGATATTAACCAGACTATATACAGATGCTTTGATGAAACGGTTACATTCCATGCTCCTGCAGGATTTGATTCTTATCTGTGGTCAGACGATACGACTATAGAAACTCTTGAAACTTCAATTCCCGGAATTTATAATCTTACCGTAACAAATGAATATGGATGTGAGGCAGTTGATAATATCGAAATTGTAAATTATCCCGACAACAGCTTTACATTACCCGAAGATACTTTGTTATGTATTGGCGATGTTTTAACTGTTTCTGTGTCGGATATTTACGAAAGCTATGAATGGGAAATTGGTTACGGAGACGAATTCAGTTATCAACACGAAATCACAGTAGAATTTATTGGACATAATACAATGCCGATTAATCTTACAACTACGGATGAAAATTGTGAGTATTCCGGTGAATTTTGGGTTGAATTTGAAACATGTTCAAATGTTGAAAATGATATATTCAAAACCTTAAGTATTTATCCAAATCCTACTGGAGATATTATATTTATCGAAAATCAAAATATCATTGTAAAAATAACCGTATTTGATTTAACAGGAAAAGAAATAATAAACAATCAGATAAATGATTTTACATTAAATATTGATGTATCAACATGGTTGCCGGCTACTTATTTCTTTGAAATAACTGATGATAATAATAATATTTTCAGGGGTAAATTTATTAAACACTAAAACATTGATTTAACTTTAACCAGTGCGTCAATAAATTTATCTATTTCTTCTTTTGTATTATAAAAAGCAAATGAAGCTCTTGCGGTTCCTTCTACATTGAAGTGTTGCATTACAGTTTCGGCACAATGTGTTCCCGTTCTTATTGCAATTCCCATCTGGTCAAGCAGAATGCCCGCATCATAGGGGTGGACTCCGTCAATAACAAATGATATTACACTTGATTTTTTCCCGGCATTTCCGATAATTTTTATCCATTCAAGTTTTTTGATTTTATTGGTTGCATAATTTAATAAATAATCTTCATATTCTTTGATATTATTTATACCGAGATTATCAATATACTCTATCGCTTTTGCAAGTGCAATAATATCAATATAGTTAGGTGTTCCTGCTTCAAATTTAAAAGGCAATTTATTAAAAGTGGTTTTTTCAAAACTTACTTTTGAAATCATTTCTCCTCCGCCTTTGTACGGAGGCATCTTATTTAATAATTCTTCCTTACCGTAAAGAACTCCCGTTCCCGTTGGTCCGTAGATTTTATGACCTGAAAAAGCATAAAAATCACAATCAAGTTTTTGTACATCAATCTGAATATGTTGAACAGCCTGCGCTCCGTCAATTAAAATAGGTATATTATGCTTATGTGCAATTTCAATAATTTCTTCAACAGGATTTATTGTTCCCAAAGCATTTGAAACATGTACAACCGAAATAATCTTTGTTTTTGACGAAATCAAACTTTCTAATTCTGATATTTCCAACTCCCCGTTATCATTAAAAGGAAGTATTCTTAATTTTGCTTTTTTTCTTTCACAAAGTAATTGCCACGGAACAATATTGGAATGATGCTCCATTTCCGAAACAATAATCTCATCATTTTTATTTACAAAAGCCTCTCCAAACGAAGATGCAACAAGGTTTATGGATT
>SLSH01000243.1 GCA_007130555.1 Bacteroidales bacterium | reverse complement strand
TCTGTATTTACAACTATTGCTCCTCTGATTTTTGCCATAACTTTTATTTTTTTATAATTAAATTTTTCTAAAATAAAATCATTTCAAAATTACAATTATTTTTTAAAACAAAAAATGTTACATGACAGTTTTATTCGTTTTTTTACTAAACACATGAAAACACCGAGATAGTTAAATATGTTTGGCTGTATTCTAAATAAAGAATGATTTATCCCAAATTCAATTTAGAGATGGCTTCAGGAGTAAGCATATTACTGAAAGTTCTCTTTACTGGACATCTATACGTCCTTTTAGAGAAATTATCTATAAACCATTTATAAATTCCTTCTCTATTCAGATGTAAGTGTATTGCATTTTTATTTTTCAGTAATAATCTTCCAATTTCTTCTGCATTAACTTTTTCTCTCATAATATGATACCAATTTGCGTAGTTCTGAAGGTATTTGGTTGATACGCCCTTCAGGCTACCGTTAATCATAGTTTTAAGACCTGATGCCATGTTGTTTATATTTTGCACATGGTATTCGCCTCCCGCTGTATGTTCAGAAGCATTGAAACTTATATGCTTAATGTTTTCGGACTTAGCAAATGCAGCTATGCTCTTATGCTTGTCGGATACAAGTATGCTGTCTTTCGAAAATTTACCGCTTACTTTTCTTTCGATATCAGCTTTCTTGAGCCTGCCAATACGAACCAAAGACATGTTGGTCGTTTTATTTCTGTCCGAAGTAATCAGTAGTTTGGCCTGATAATCATTGTCTCCTGCACGATTACTGCCACCCCTTCTTTTGGAATATTTCAGCCCTTTTCGTCCTTTCTGGCTATATGAAAACCATATATCATCAATTTCAGTTATTCCTTCAAAGGCTTTTTCCTCTCGAGAAATACAGGATAAAATTTTGTGACGCCAGTCAAAGGCTGTTTGAATTGATATGCCTACTTTCTGGGCAATTTGCTTAATTGGACTATATGATTCCAACATCAACGCTTTGTATAGTTCAAACTTCTCTCGCTTTTGTAGTCTGTAAAGAGACGTACCTGTTCTTGAAGTAAAAACCTTGCAGCAGGCTTTGCACTTGTAATTTTGAACACCATACCGCGTGCCATTCTTAACAAACAATTTTGATTCGCAGTGCGGACAACATACTACATAAGCATCTTCAACTCGTATTGCCTTTCCAACTGTGACCTGATTAAGCTCAGCAAGAACCTTGTCTTTTTCTGCATTAGGGAGGCTTTTGAATAGTCGAATAATTTCAATTTGTACACTCATTATCATTATATTTTTTCCAAAGATAATACAAATCATTCACATATTAGAATAGAGCGATTAATTTAAATGTTTTTATGCGTATTGATATGGCTTATTCCATTTTTATTTTCATAAATAACTTTAATTATTTCCTACAAAAATAAAAAATTATCAAAATAAAAGAAATAAATTAAGAAAAAGTTTTTTGGTAAATTGAAAGTATTCTAAATTTATTGTAATGGTTTTTTAATTAGTTTTGTTTTTTGCTGCATAACTATATGCAAAATATAATGGTATAAAATTGATTTTCTGTACATTCATTTTTCCAAAAACTGCTTCGGAAAACACTGCGGCATTTTTTATAGTCGGGTGTATTTCAAGGCAAAGATGCAGACTTTTCAGTTTTCCTGCAGGACCGCTTTTGACTTCCACAGGTATAAACTGATTGTTTTTTTGAAGAATAAAGTCAATTTCTGCATTACTGTTTTTTGCATCTCTTGCCCAATAGTATAACTGATTCTGTCCAGATGAAAGAAGCTCCTGCCCTACAAATTGTTCAGCCATTTTTCCTCTGAAGAGTGAAGATAAATCGTTCTTCAGGTATTCTTCAGATAGAGAAAGCCCGTTTAAGTGGGCAAGAAGTCCTATGTCAAGCATCAGGGATTTGAATTTTCTGCCCGAAACATTTGCTCCCAAAGGAAATCCAATATTAGAAACTGCTTGTATTTTGTGAAATAATTTAGCTGTTTCAAGCAAATCATAAGATTTTTTAATGGTAGGATTTGTAAACCCTTCTGCCAGTGCGGTATATTTGATTTGTTCGCCTGTTTTTTGAGCAACAGATTTTAATACGCTTAGCAGACAATTTTTATCGGTTCTTGAAGCATATTTTGAAAAATCCTGTTTAAATGACTCAATCAGATTGTCCTGTACTTGAGAAAGCTTTATGTAACTTTGTGTTTCGGCAAATGTCTTAACACATTCGGGCATTCCGCCGACGTAAAAATATTTTCTCAGTTCCTGCTTTATTGTGCTGTCAATTATTTCTGAAACTTCATGTGGTTCATCGGCAATGAGGTTTGCGAGGATATGTTTTTCGTTTGCCAGCAGAAATTCATAAAAATTCATCGGATACATATTGAGTAACTGCACTCTGCCAACAGGAAAAGATATATCTTCAACAGCAAAATCAAGCAACGAACCAGCGGCAATAATATGCAACTCAGGTAGCTGTTCATAAAAATATCGCAACGAAAGTATTGCATTCGGACATTCTTGTATTTCATCGAAAAACAACAGAGTTTTTCCCTGCTGAATAGTTGTGTTTAGAACGACTTCCAGCTCAGAAATTATGCGTACAGCATCAAGATTTAATTCAAATATTTTGTGCCAGTCGGTTTGTTTTTCAAAATTTACTATTAAAATATTGCCTGCAAAATATTTTTTTCCAAAATCAGTAACAGAATATGATTTGCCAACCTGCCTTGCACCCCTTAAAATAAGAGGTTTTCGTCCAGCTTCATTTTTCCATTCAATAAGTTGCTTTGTTATGATTCTTTTCATTTTGAAATAATTTTTTCTGCAAAAATAATAAAATATTTTAATTTTCCAACCATATTTTTAGATTTTTATTTTAATTTTCCAATGGTGTTTTTTTATTTTGACTTTAAAATTCCAATGGTAATTTGTCTCGCATGGAGGTAATTTTCCATAAGAATTTCACATAAATTATCAAAAAGTTTTTGATATAAAAAACTTATAGACTATAAGGAGTAGTATTGTGGGAATGGGGGACGCATTGCTTCGGCAAACTCATCATGCATCTTGAGGGAGCGGGGTTTCTCAAAAAAAAATCGACCGCCACATTTCGATACCGCTCAATGCAAGTAGGCGGGATATAAACCCTGCCATCCGCTAAGGCGGAATAGCATGGCAAAGTGTCAAATCGCTTCGCTTTTAAAATACTAAATTCAATCCAATCATAGCATTAAACCCTTTGCTTTTTAATTTTTCCGATAAATCTGATAAATCCTGTGCATTACCGTTTATTTTCCAGTCCGTTAAATCAAGATTTTT
>SLSH01000137.1 GCA_007130555.1 Bacteroidales bacterium | reverse complement strand
TACCCAAATGTTCCCCCCGATAATAATGCTTCTGAAAGAGCTATTAGAAATATTAAAGTGAAACAAAAAATATCAGGTCAATTTAAATCTGCAATAGGTGCTTTTAACTTCGCTGTATTAATATCTATTACGGATACCGCTATAAAAAATAATCAAAATGTACTTAATTGTTTAAAAATTATTTCTAACTTGCACTCTGATTAGTTACGCCAATTATAATTAGATTTGGTTTTTGCCCAAAAAACAGCTCCTCCGCCTAGGAAGGGTTCTCTATATTCATCATGGTCAATATTTTTCCAAAATCTTTCTAATATTTTTAATGCATAAAATTTACCACCAGCCCATCTAAATGGCAACAAAACTTTTTCTTTCTTTTTTATTTCAGACAATTCCAACATATTTATTATTTTTCACTATTTTTATATTTAATTTTTGCTTCTGCAACTTGTAGTATTTCAGAAAACAAATTTACATCACGAATTTTATAAACTACAATGTCACTATAGAAACTAACTAATAATTCATTTTTATTTGCTTTAAATATTTCTGCAATTTTTTCAATCATTTGTTGATTTGGTTTTCTTTCATTTCTTTCAATTTTACTTAAAGTAGATTGATCAATATCAAGAGCAGATGCAAGTTTTCTAAGAGGCATATTCGCTTTTTCTCTTAGTTTTCTGATTTGAGTACCTGTACTGTCTAAATTTTTCATAGAAAAAAAAGTTCTTGACAATTATTGTCCAATAATATCAAGTTTTTTTGATATTTTCAAAATAAAAAAGAAAAAGTTATTAACAGTACCGTCCAAATTACACCCTCTGCCAAAACTTTGTTTTTCCCCACAATTAGCGGAATTTTGTTTATCCTGTTAAATCCGACCAGGTCTGGTGCAATGTTTGTTAACATAGTTTTTTTTCAATTAACTGATGAAGTTCCAGTTCATTTGTAAATTGCTTTTGTTCAATTTTTTCCATTTTGTTTTTTGTAATCGAAAATAGAGGCATAGTAAAGTTTTATTTGGGTTAATTTATTAAACTTTAGCAACATTATATTTTGCTTGTTTTTCTAAAAGTAGCCTTAACTGTTCATCTTTGTTAATAAGCTTGTCAGAATAGACTATTTTGCTTTGTTTTTTTTCTTTGTTTATTCTTTTATCTGCCATTTCAAAATATTCAGGACTAATTTCAAAACCAATAAAATCTCGTTTTAATCTTTTTGCAACAACACCTGTAGTTCCGCTCCCCATAAAAGGATCAAGCACAACATCACCTTCTTTACTACCAAGTAAAATTATTCTTTCCAATAAAGATTCCGGTTTTTCAGTTGGATGCGAAGTCAAATGTCTTTGAGCATTTATTTCCCATAAATTTCTCATTTGTTTGCCACCATTAAGAATTTTGGCAGTTTCGTAATCAAAATAGTATTTTTTTGTTTTACTGCCAATCCAAATCAATTCGGTTGAAGGCGCAAGCCGATTTTTAGATAATAATGGTGCAGCGTTTCTTTTAAACCAAATTACATCATTTATTATCCATAAGTTTAGTTTTTTTAGAATTATACCAATTGAAGGATGATTATGCAATGTTCCGGAAATCCAAATTGTGCCATTATCTGCTAATACACGAACGCACTCTTTTACCCAAGTTTCATTGAATTCAAGTATGTCGTCAATAACATCCCAGTCGCCTTTATCACACACTACCATTTTACCACTCCTGACGGTTTGATAGTTAGATCCGGAAAGGTTGTAGGGGGGGTCGGCAAAAATTTGATTAATACTTCCTGAAGGTATATTTTTCAAAAGTTCAACACAATTCCCATGCTGTAAATTTATTTTAGTCATATTTTTTTTCTTTTATTCGTTGTTTTGCAATATTAATATAATCTAGATTCTTTTCGATTCCAATCCATTTTCGTTTTAGCTTTTCGGCTACATAACCTGTTGTTCCTGTACCGAAAAATGGGTCAAGAACAATATCATTCTCGTTCGATGATGCTTTAATGATAAGTTCTAATAATCTTTCAGGTTTTTGAGTTGGATGTAAAGCTCTTCCACTTTTACCTCTCAATCTTTCTTTACCTTGAACAATCGGCAATTCAATAAAATCCAGAAAATCTCGCATTTGTTTATTTTCACCTGATTTAGTTTTATTTGGATTTAACACTTTTACTTCCTCATAGTTGAATATCCATTTTTTCCCTTTTACAAACCAACAAATAAATTCTGTAGAATGTGTATAAGTTCGTTTTGTAATATTTGGCATTGCATTTAATTTGTACCAAGTAAGAATATTATTAAGTTTGAAACCGAGTTTTCTTGCCTCAACTAAAATCTCCCCGATATTATGCTGTGTACATGAAATATAAAGACTTCCGTTATCTTTCAAAATTCTATGATTAGCCTTTAACCAATTTTTTGTAAAAGAAACATAATCATCATAATTAAAAGTATCCCATTTCTCATTTACTTTATAATAAGCTCCACCTGTTTTATTGTTTTCCAGATTTAAGGAACTACCCGAAAGATTGTAAGGCGGATCGGCAAAAATTAGATTAATTGAGTTATCATCAATTTTTTCATTGATAACTTTCACACAATCGCCTTGATATATTTTATTAATTTTCATTTACAAATACTGTATTTACTTCGTTTTTATACCATTGGAAACCGTCTTTGGTTTCTGAATTTAAAAGTGCTTCAAACTTTGTTTCAAGTTCGTTGTATTCCATATTTTTTTTCAAAAGATAAATCATATTTGAAACGGTAAGTGGTAGAATGTTCATGCTTTCTACACTGTTTCCGGCTGTATTGTACCAAGGCGAAAATTTATAATTTCTTAATATAACTAAATTATTTGGGTCGAGTTGTCCTGCAATAAATAATGCCAAACTATTCGGATTAACTTCTAAAATATGTCTAGCTAAATGTCGTGGTACCGGTTCAGCTTCCATTTTTCGTTGTCCATCATTTTCACTTAATGTTGCTTCGATAAGGTAATCTTTTTCTTTACAACGAATAACAATGTCTGCCTGTCCTCCGGCTGTATGAGTTTTAGGCAAAAGATTAGAGTCTAAACCAAAATTAAGTATATCAGATATTTTTACTTGTTTTTGCGATAGCCAATAAAAGGAAATACCTAATAAATATTCAAATAAAGCTGGTATTGTAGCATCATAATCCGAATACCACTCTCTAATTAATTTACGGACTTCATTATCGTTTCTCGGATAAATATTTTCAAAAATCTTGATGATATTTTCTTTGTTAAAAACATCATTAACTAATTGTAATAGACGTTCTTCTTTTCTTTTGGTAGCAAAAATTTGTAATCCAAGACTTCTAACTTCAGGAAAATCAGTAGCAATTTGCAGGGTAAGCTCATTTATATCTACTTTCAAAAAGTCATAAATATCATCTATATTGTTTTGTTTTGTTTCTAATTTTTCCCTGTATTCTTTTTCGGAAAGAAGTTTTACTTCTAGTAAATTGTTTTTTACAGATCTAAACAAATACCAAAAAATAAGGTCTAATTTGATACTTCCATACTCAAAAATAAATATATCTAATAGTTTTAAATGTCTGATATTTAAATCCCTGTACTCCTCACAGACAGATAGTTTTTTGATAAACATATAAAGCAATTGGAAGTTTAAAACAAAAGATTGTTCGTCTTTCGAAGAAATCAAAGGTGTGTCTTCAAAAAAAACAATTATTTTTTTCCAATCAGAAGAATTATTCAACGATGTTGTATTAAATAAAGCCTCTAAATAATAACTTGGTTTTTTGCTAGAAATGTCCTTGTATCTTGATTTTAGTTTATCTTGAATAAAACTTGTTTTTTTAGTGTCGTCCCATTTTTCTTTATTCAACCAATACGAATAAAAATCAATAAACAGAGCAATTGTTTTATCTTTAAAAGTATTACCTTTACCATGCGGAAGAATAGCGTAAAGGAGTTGTTTTAACTCTTTTGTGTCAGAAATACTGTGAGCAGATGAAAAATGTATAGCATTTTTTTTAGCAATTTCTGTATTTTCTGAGCTTTCAACCGATTGATAAACGGTCTTTTTATAATCAGAATGTTTTTTATACGTTTTTATGTTTTTAATTAGCTCGTTTTTTGATTGAGTGCCTGCCCAAACATAAGTAACAAAATCAATCGGCAATTCATTCTCAAATTCAATACAAGTGTAGATTAACGACAGCAAAGGCAATACTTGAAAATCGTCATGCTGATATTTAAGGAACTGTTTTAAGTAAGTGTAACTCTCTTTTGAAATATCAAATTCGTTTGTTTCAAATGTTCCTGTATTTTCCAATAATTCAGTCCCTGCTTCCGTTGTGATACGTTGTTCTGTTGTAAGACCTAATTGCGAAAGAAAGGCTGTTTTAACTCTTACATCTTTTGCTTTGCCAACAACAGTATTTTCTCTTATTTCAAATATTTCTTTTTCTCCAAGTAATGTGCCGAAATCTTCTTGGTCAGGGGGTTGCCAGTTTTTATTTTTAGTTCTGAATTCAACAATCGCTTTTAAAATTTTGGCATAAGTTGTTCTTGAATCTCCTAATCGTGCACTTGTATTTCCAAAAGAAATCAAACTACTATTAGATGTTATATATGTATAATCACTCATATTCAAAATTTTTATATAGGCTTACTTTACATTTTAAAATATTTTTTTTAACTCATTTTTATCACTCTCATTTATGTCATTTTTTTCCTTACAAATATAACATTTTTTATAATTAAATTACAAATCAGTTTTCCCTATTTTAAATATTTTATTCCCTCGAATTCGGGGGTTTAGTAATGGGATTTATTTTCAAAAAATCTTTCCGGAGTCTTTTATATGTTTTGCAAGAAAAGTTTTTAAACAGAATTAAACAGATTTTTTTCTGTAATTATCTTACAAATCTGGATTTTAACACAAATTTATTTATTTTATTGCGGTAACTCAATGTTTGCCTTAACTGCTTGTCTCACATATTCTAGGGAAGTATTTCCATCTCCAAGTTGTCCGTAGTTATTGTTTCCGCTGCCCCATACATTTCCATTTTCGTATATAAATTGTATATGTCCGGGTCCTTGTCCCCATGGCTTTCCAATGTCTTTAACATTTGAATAGTGAGGAC
This sequence comes from Bacteroidales bacterium, assembly GCA_007130555.1. Classification (GTDB taxonomy): domain Bacteria; phylum Bacteroidota; class Bacteroidia; order Bacteroidales; family ML635J-15; genus SLSH01. The sequence goes on along the minus strand of SLSH01000137.1, from coordinate 7,658 downwards.
TCATTGTTGGTATAGGTAAGCGTTTTGAATTAGTGTGCGGAATATTTGAAATATTTTCATGTTCATTTGGTACTAGTGCCGGCAATATTCCTATGCTTGTAGAATAAAATCCTGCACACCAGATAGTTCCGTCATTTTTCAAGGCAATGGTACTACTATCGTAAACTTTTATGCTTTTTACATCGCTAAATGGAGTTTGTACGGGACTATAATATGTTCCTACGCCTTCTCCCGGATTTTGCTGTGTTCCAAACCCAAAAGGGTTTCCGTTTTGATTTTGTCCCCATGCCCAAACAGTTCCGTCATTTTTCAGAGCCATTGAAAAAGTGCTGTTAGTAGCGGCAATATCAATAACATTTGATATTCCTGCAACCTGAATCGGGATACTTGAAATACCTCCATCCGCATTACCTAGTTCTGCAGATGAGTTTCTACCCCAAGCCCAAACCGTTCCATCGTTTGTTAGAGCAAGCGAGTGTTCTCCACCCGCAGAAACCTCAATTACATTACTTATACCTGTAATATGTACGGGAGAGAATCTATTGTCAGTACCACCATGTCCGAGTTTTCCATTTTCACCTGATCCCCATGCATAGAGATTTTTATTTTCATCTATTGCTAATACATGCAATTTACCTGCAGAAATTACAGTTATTTCTGAGATGCCAGGTACAACAACAGGATTTAAAGCATCGTAATTCCCCAGATCAGTTGCATTTAAGTCATAAGTACTTCCCCAAATCCATAGACTACCGTCATAACCCACGGCATAAGAGGCTCTGCTGGTTGCTGCTATATCAACAATAGGTGGTAAACCCATTACTTGTGCAGGAGTTGGATTATTATTTTTGGTACCATCTCCCAACTGACCTCTGTCATTTCTACCCCATGCCCAAACGGTTCCGTCTTTTTTTAATGCCAAAGAAAAATTTTGACCAGTCGCCAACTTGGGTTCTACATCTTCTACCGAAACACTTGTTGTTGTAAACGATAATTCATTTCCGTATGATGTACCATAAGAATTTGTGGCATAAGCTCTTACAAAATATTCTACTCCTGATGACAGTGAAGTTAAATTACTTGTATAACTTCCTGTACCATTACCATCTGATGTAATTCCGCTTTTATTATCTATTGTTGGTTCGGAAGATGTTGACCAAACTATTCCTCTTTCGGAAATCTCACTACCTCCTTGTTCGGTAATTGTTCCTCCACTAACAGCAGAATTAGCTGTAATTTCAGTAATTTCTTTTGTTGAAACTACAGGAAGATTCTCATTATCAATAAAATCTTCTTCTTTTTCACAACTACTTGTAATTATTAAAATTATTCCTGTTAGAATAATTGTATAAATCTTTAAATTCTTAATATTCTTCATAATTTTTAGTTTTTTTTTTACAAAAATACTGCTTTTTTAATTATAATTGGAATAAAATTTGGTTTTTTTGGGCAAGACAAGTGGATGAGTGGTCGGGATTTGAAGTTGGATGTGGTTTAATGCCTGAAACGTAAGTTCGGTAAAACCAATATGGTTGACCGTTTTTTATTAAAAATACCGGTAGCAAATATATGCTTTTTTTAACAGCAGTTTTTTGTGCAAAAATAACATTTTTTTCAGGGATTATTCATAAAAAAATCATACAAAATCAATTTTTTAATACGATATTTGTTGTCGGGTTTTAAGATTTTTTTAATTATTTTTAAGATTTTAAAGAATAATTCTTATGAAAGACATAATCAAAAAAATGAATTTTAATTTTTATTATTTGTTGATTGCATTTTTAATAGTGTTATCTTCCTGCCGGACATCAGATAAGGAGAAGATTATTATTTTTCATGCGGGCAGTTTGTCAGTTCCGTTTTATCATATATCGGATGAATTTAAAAAAGAAAATCCCGGCATGGATATTTTTATTGAACAATCGGGAAGTCTTGCCGCTGCACGTAAAATTACCGATTTAGGTAAAAATTGCGATATTTTGGCATTAGCCGACCATTTGATTATTGATAATATTATGTATCCTGATTATGCAGGTTGGAGCTATGTTTTTGCCTCAAACGAAATGATTATTGCTTATAACGAAAAATCAAAATATGCAAACGAAATTAATCAGGATAACTGGCACGAAATTCTATTAAAAGACGGAGTGAGAATAGGTCGGTCCGAGCCAAATCTCGACCCATGCGGATACAGAACTCTTTTTGTTTTTATGTTGGCAGAAAAATTATATAACAAAAATGGACTTGCCGATAGGCTGATTGAAAAAGAAAAAACAGTAATTCGTCCTAAAGAGGTTGATTTGATTGCACTTCTTGAAACAGGAAATATAGATTATCTGATGATATATAAATCGGTTGCAATTCAACATAATCTGAAAATTGTGAATTTACCGGATGAAATAAATTTAAGCAATCCTGAATTTGAATCTTTTTATAATTCGGTAAGTACAATTGTTGACGGGGCAACACAGGGAGAAAAACTTGAAATTACGGGTTCTTCAATTCTGTATGGATTTTGTATTCCTTTTAATTGTCAAAATTATGATGCGGCAATCAAAATGGCATTGTTTATTATAAACCCCGAAAAAGGAGGCAGAATATTAAAGGAAAACGGAATGATGCCTGTGAATTTTTCAGACGAAAAGTATAAGGATAATATTCCTGAGAACTTGTCGGAAACTTTGACACATACAGGCGGTTGATCGCAGCCCACCACCTGTATATGTGTCAAAACCACCTGTGAGTGCCAAAACCACTGCATAATCTTATCTTTCAGAAAAAAATATTTTTTTTTAATATTTTTTTTGTATATTTGTAAATAATTTTACTATAAAAAATTTGAAATATGAAAAAAAATCTTATTGTTTTATTGGTATTAATATTTGCTGTATCTAATATACATGCACAACAAGTAATTTCTTTCAGTTTTACCGCAAATCACACTTGTGAGTATGCCGAATTGGATAGTGTATTAATTGAAAATCTTACACATGGGGGCGATACGGTTTTGTACTGGAACGATACCGTACTTACGTTAAATGTCAGTTATATTGATATTATTAGTGCGGGACAGCCGGGATTTTACGTATCTCAGAATTATCCCAATCCTTTTGAAACAAAAACGGAAATTGATATTTTTGTACCCCTGAAAGACGATTTTACGATTAATGTATTTGATTTAACGGGGAGGCAGGTTGCCCTGTACAATAATTTGCTTGATATGGGGATGCATAATTTTACTTTTTATGCAGGCAGTTCCAAAACTTATATTCTGACGGTAATGTCGGGACAACATTTACAGCATATAAAAATGCTTCAGTTCGGGCAATCCGGGAGTATGACCCCTCAGATTGAGTATAACGGAACAGTTCCGGAAGAAAATACAGAAGATCCTGTTTTAAGACAAAAATCCGCAAAAACCTATTTTCCTTATGAAATAGGAGATGAACTTAAATTTACGGTTTTTGTTTCAGGTGATTTTTTGGAAATTACTGATAGTCCGACCGTAAGTGAGGAATATTTCTTTGATATAGCAAATGAAGTCCCTGGTGGAACATTAGAATTGACCGGCGTTGATGAAGCTTGTGAATATGATACGAATTTAATTTTTGAAGCTACGCAAATTGACGGGGTTACTTATGAATGGACAGTCCCGGGCGACTGGACAATTGTTTCGGGTGAAAATACTCACAGCATTACTGTTGATGCAGGGGCAGAATCAGGTGAAATTACCGTAAAAGCAGTTAATAGTTGCGGAGAGGGCGATGTTTCGTCATTGCTGATAATAACACATAAAAAACCTCTTGTTGATAGTCCTGACGATGTAATAGCATGTGATATATATGAATTGCCGGAATTAACAAACGGCAGTTATTTTGCAGGACCAAACGGGGAGGGAGCAGAACTGTCAGCAGGAGCCGAAATTACTGTCTCTCAAACAATTTATGTTTATGCGTATGATGTTAATTGTCCTGCTGAAGAGAGTTTTGAAATTACAATATATGAAAGTCCTATGCCGACAGCAGGAAGTAACAGCCCTGTATGTGAAGATGAAAATATTGAGCTCGCGGTAGATACAGGATTTTCGTGGGAATGGACAGGTTCTGAAGGATTTTCAAGTACAGAACAAAATCCCGTAATTTTACAGGCAACAATCTTAAATGCAGGAGAATATACTGTTGTAGTAACAGATGAATACGGATGTACGGGAACTTCTTCGACAGATGTTACGGTAAATGAAAATCCCGTTCCGATAGCCGTTAACAACAGTCCTGTTTGTGAAGACGAAAATATTGAATTTACGGTTGATACGGGAATTTCGTGGGAATGGACAGGTCCCGGTGATTTTGCAAGTACGGAACAAAACCCTGTAATTGAATTATCTGTATTATCTCATGAAGGAGAATATACGGTTGTAGTAACGGATACTAACGGATGTACGGGAACTTCTTCGACAGATGTTACGGTAAATGAAAATCCCGTTCCGACAGCCGTTAGTAACAGTCCTGTTTGCGAAGACGAAAATATTGAATTTACGGTTGATACTGGAATTTCGTGGGAATGGACAGGTCCCGGTGATTTTTCAAGTACGGAACAAAATCCCGGAATTTTATCGGCAACAATCTTAAATACAGGAGAATATACGGTTGTAGTAACGGATGCTAACGGATGTACGGTAACTTCTTCGACAGATGTTACGGTAAATGAAAATCCCGTTCCGACAGTCGTTAGCAACAGTCCTGTTTGTGAAGACGAAAATATTGAATTTACGGTAGATGTAGGATTTTCGTGGGAATGGACAGGTTCTGAAGGATTTTCAAGTACAGAACAAAATCCCGTAATTTTACAGGCAACAATCTTAAATGCAGGAGAATATACGGTTGTAGTAACAGACGAAAACGGATGTATGGGAACTTCTTCAACAGATGTTACGGTTAATATAAATCCGATACCTACAGCAGGTAGTAACAGCCCTGTTTGTGCAGGAGAAGATATTGAATTTACGGTTGATATCGGAATTTCGTGGGAATGGACAGGTCCCGGTGACTTTGCAAGTACGCTGCAAAACCCCGGAATTTTATCGGCAATAACTTTAAATATGGGGGTATATACTGTTGTAGTAGCAGATGCAAACGGATGTACGGGAACTTCTTTGACAGATGTTACCGTAAATACAGTACCCGATGCTTCGACAACAGGCATTCATATTCCCGACCAGTATCAAATCGAATGGAACTGGAACCCTGTAACAAATATGGATGGGTATAAATACAATACGGAAAATAATTATGAAGAAGCTACCGATATTGGTGTAAACACAACATTTTTACAAACGAATTTGGATTGCGGCGAATTACAGACTTTATATGTCTGGGCTTATAATAATCATTGCGGACAAGCCGAAGTGCTGATTTTAGAAAAAAATACCATATATTGCCCGTTTGAAATTTGCGGAGATCATTTGGAATACATGGGATATTGGTATCCAACCGTACAAATCGGAGAACAATGCTGGATTGCAGAAAATTTACGTTACTTGCCTTCGGTTCATGAAGAAGGTACGAGTTCAAATACAGAGCCACATTACTATGTTTATGGATATAACGGAAATGTTGTAGCGGAAGCCAAAGCTACGGAAAATTACGAAATTTATGGAGTTCTTTATAATTGGTCAGCAGCAATGACTGCTTGTCCGGCTGGCTGGAAATTACCAACAGATGATGACTGGAAAACATTAGAACTGGAACTTGGTATGAGTACATTTCAAGCTGATAATTCAGGATTTCGTGGTACAAACGAAGGCAGTAAACTTGCCGGAAATTCTTTCTTATGGCAATCAGGAGATTTAATAAGCGACCCTGAGTTTAATACAAGCGGATTTGTTTCTATTCCCGGAGGCTTTTACTTAGGCTATGACAGTTTTTATGAAAAAGGTAATAACAGTATTTCCTGGGCAGCAACCGATGAAGATGAAGAAAGTGCTTGGTATCGCGATCTGGATTATAGAGAATCCCAGATACATAGAAATTTCTACATTAAGGATAGCGGATTTTCCGTAAGATGTGTTATGGAGTAGATTGTTCAAATTATCTCTTACTTCAAAAAATTGTTACCTATATGATTTTAACCATTCGGAGAGGGAAAAATAAAATATTTTTTCCATTTTTTAAGTTATTAACAATCAATTATCAATAAGCACTTTTGAAAATAATTAGGTGCAGATAGTTTTAAGTTTACTTTTATTAAATTTTATTTTTATTCATTAGTATTTATAAGAAATTTTTGTATATTTGTGTTTGTTATAAGTTAAAAAAAATGAAATTATGAAAAAAAATATTGCAATATTATTTATATTATTTGTAATTGCAGGTTTGCATGCACAAGAGATATCATTCAGTTTTACAGCAAATCACAATTGTGAGTATGCCGTGTCGGATAGTATATTAATTAAAAATCTTACACAGGGTGGCGATACAACTTTGTACTGGAATGATACCGTGCTGACAATTATTTTTACAGGTATTGATGTAACAAACGATTTGCATACGGGTTTTTATGTATCTCAGAATTATCCCAATCCGTTTGAAACAAAAACCGAAATTGATGTTTTTATACCCGAAAAGGATGATTTTACAATAAATATATATGATTTAACCGGAAGGCATGTTGCCCGTTATCAGGATATATTTGAACGCGGGATGCATAATTTTACTTTTTATGCAGGCAGTTCCAAAACTTATATTTTAACGGTAATGTCGGGACGATATTTACAGCATATCAAAATGATTAAGTTCGGGCAGAAGGGAGGCTTATCTCCTGAAATCAAATATAACGGCTCATTATCGGCTGAGAAAACGGAAGCATCTTTTTTAAAACAAAAATCCATAAAATCTTATTTCCCTTATGAGATAGGAGATGAGCTTAGATTTACTGTTTTTGTTTCAGGTGATTTTTTGTCCGTAACCGATAATCCCTCTGAAAATCAGGAATACTTTTTTGACATTTCAAATACGGAACCAGTACAGCCGTCTGAAATAACCGGAAATACAACGGTTTGTAAAAATGCAACGGATTTAACTTATAGCGTTACACAAGTTGACGGTATAATTTATCAGTGGACAGTACCGGGCGATTGGACAATTGTTTCGGGCGAAAATACTCACAGTATTACGGTTGATACAGGAATTGAACCGGGAGAAATTTCCGTAAAAGCGGTTAATGATTGCGGAGAAAGTCCTGTGAGACTGCTGGATGTTGCAGTTTCGGTTCCGGTGCCGACAGCAGGAAGCAACAGTCCTGTTTGTGCAGGAGAAAATATTGAGCTTACGGTTGATACAGGGATTTCGTGGGAATGGTCAGGTCCCGCTGATTTTGAAAGTACTGAACAAAATCCCGGATTTGAATCAACATTATCTCATGTGGGAGAATATACGGTTGTTATAACAGACGAATACGGATGTACGGGTACAGATCAGATTACCATTCAGGTATTTGAAACTCCCGATGCAACAATTACACCTGCAGGACCTTATTGCGCTGATGAACCTGCAGTTACCCTTACTGCCGCAACCGAAGGCGGAGTATGGTCGGGAGAAGGAATTACCGATGAAAATGCGGGAACCTTTGAACCTGACCTTGTGGGAGAAGGCTCTTATATT
>SLSH01000372.1 GCA_007130555.1 Bacteroidales bacterium | reverse complement strand
CTAATACTATAAAACATTTTAAAAAAATATTTGTTATTATAATAAAACTTTAAACTATTTTTGTGCAGTTATTATGAAGATTGTAAAAAATATATCAGTACCGCTTTTACTTGCTGTGTTTACATTGTCAAGTACGGGGTTTATTTTACAGAAATATTTTTGTCATACATGTGATTTTGAACATAAGGATTTGGTTATTCTTGATATAAAAGAAAATTCGCATAAACATCATGAATGTAATATCTGTTTAATAGAAACAGAAAGTTGTTCTTGCACTGCTTCTGATGATATGGAAAATAAAGAAACAGATTATTTTTCCATTGAAAATTTATTTTTCTCCGAAAAAAAACATGAAATAAAACCGTTGATAATCGAAGTTCTTACTCAAAATTTTATATATAATAATCTTACTATTTCAATTATTTCGGATAAAATCATTAATTATTCGGGATTATCGCCGCCATTCAAAAAGAAACTCAATAAACACACCCTTAATATTTTATTTTCTGTTTTTATTTTATGATTATCAGTAAGTTATAAACAAATATCTTATTGTTTAATTATAAAATAGATTTATTATGTTAAAAGATAAAATATTATTATTTGTGTCTTTAATAATTCCGGTTATTTTACAGGCACAGATAACGGGAGTTGTAAAAGAATCTGTTTACGGAGATGTAAAGCCTTTGTACGGAGTAAATATTTACTGGAAAAATACCGGTATCGGCACAACTACTGATGAAAACGGATATTATAGAATACATAAGCCTCCGGACAATAACAGATTGATTTTTAGTTTTGTCGGTTATGGCAATGACACAATAGTTGTAACAAAAGCACAGAAAGAGATAAATGTTATTTTACAAAATGCCGAACTTTTAGACGAAGTTGTTATTGGAGAAAGAAGAGCAAGTACTTTTTATTCGAGGATAGAGCCTATTTCGGTTCAAACAATTACGTTTGAAGAGCTTTGCAGGTCTGCATGTTGTAATTTATCCGAAAGTTTTGAGACCAATGCTTCGGTTGATGCATCATACAGCGATGCGGCAACAGGAGCAAGACAAATAAGATTATTAGGATTATCGGGAAAATATGTTCAACTAATGACCGAAAATATTCCAAATTTATACGGACTGGGACAGGTTTACGGACTTACATTTATCCCGGGCTCATGGTTAGAGTCAATACACATATCAAAAGGTACCGCATCCGTAATCAATGGATATGATGCAATCACAGGGCAAATTAATGTGGAGTATCGAAAACCTGCAGAAAGCGAGAAACTATTTATAAATCAATTTTTCAGCAGTTCCGGATTAATAGAATCAGATATTCAGACCTCTTTAAAATTGAACGACAAATGGAGTACAATGCTTTATGCCCATACGGATTTTGATTTAATAGAGCATGACAATAATAATAACGGATTTATGGATATGCCGACAATGGAAAAGTATATCTTCTTTAACCGCTGGGATTATTTTCATAATAATTTTACTGCACGTTTCGGGGTTAAATATCTTGACGAAACAAGAAAAAGCGGACAAATCGGACATATTTATAACGATATTCTGACTCCGAAAAATCTGTACGGAATTTTTATAAATACCGAAAGATTAGACGCATTTTATAAAATGGGATATACCTTTCCAGGCAAAGAATATCAAAGCATTGCTATGGTAAGCAACTTTATTTATCATGACCAGAATTCATATTACGGATTAAAAACTTATGATGCACAACAACTCAGCGGTTATCTGAATTTAATGTGGCAATCGGCATTTGCGGAAAATCTGGGGCATAAATATAATTTCGGTACTACACTTAAATATGAAGACTATACCGAAACTCTTAATGACAGCTTAATGGAATTTACGGAAATTGTTCCGGGAGCATACTTTCAATATACGGCAAATTTTATTGATAACTTACATTTTATTGTGGGACTAAGAGCCGACAGTCATAATCAGTTCGGGATGCTATATACTCCACGACTGCATTTTAAATACGATGTAAATCATCATATTATTCTCAGAGCTTCGGCAGGTAAGGGATACAGATATTCAAGTGTTCTTGCCGAAAACAGTTTTTTATTAGCATCATCACGTAATATAGTGATTGACAGAGGCTTAAATCTTGAAGAAGCATGGAATTACGGGTTAAATATCGGTTTTCATTTTCATGTAAATAATCGGGATATGAATATTAATGCGGAGTTTTACAGAACCGAATTTATAAACCAGATTGTAGCCGATTTTGAAGATGTCGGCAAAGTACATTTCTATAATCTTGACGGAGAATCTTTTTCAAATGTTTATCAGCTTGAAGCAAATTACAATATATTTAAAGGTTTTGACATTACAGGAGCATTCAGATATAATGATGTAAAACAAAATATCGGAGGAGAATTACTTGAAGTTCCCTTAACAAGCAGATATAGGGGGCTTTTAACAGGGTCATACAAAACTCCGCAGGAAAAATGGCAGTTTGATTTTACGGCTCAATTTAACGGAGGCGGAAGAATTCCTTCAACGGCAGGAAATCCCGAACAGTACAGAATTGCAGAAAAATTTGAAGCTTTTAATATTTACAATGCACAAATAACAAAATATTTTAAAAATTTAGATATATATGCAGGTGCAGAAAACATCTTGAATTTTGTGCAGAGCCATCCAATAATTGCAGCAGAAGAACCATTTGGAGATTATTTTGATTCTTCGCTTATATGGGGACCTGTTTTTGGCAGAAAATTTTATTTGGGATTGAGGTATAGAATAGACTAAGAAATAATAAAGCCAAATGTTGTAAATTAAGGATTAACATCTTTAACACATCTTACGCTTAATCCAAATTTTTTCGGCTGGTTGCTTCGCATTAATACAAATTTCTTATTTTCTTCATCTTCGTTATCTTCCCATATTTCAAACATGCGTGCAGTATTGATATTAGTTTCATCTTCTGTTGATGTCCAGTAAGTCGAATTATAAGTATGTAAAAAAGACCCCCACGAATCAATCATACCTCCTTTATTTTCAAAACTATAATTTACATAATCAAATTCCCATTTATCGATAACTATATCGTGCTCGCTTACGTCTGCGTTAGGGCTAATAAACAATATAAGAGCTGTCCAATCGTCTTGTGTAGGCACTCTCCATCCGTCCGGACATATATTCCTGTCGTCGTCCACGGCATACCAGTTATAATGGAGACCTATTGCAAGAAATACATTTTCATCTGTTTCCAAATCATCAAAATAATCGGGAGGGCATAAAGTATATGCTTCCGAATCTTGACCTTCCCATTCTCCCCAACCTAGAAATTGAATAGAATCTCCATTGCTGTACGTTTTTGTACGCAGATTTT